>CALZMS010000042.1 GCA_945788595.1 uncultured Lachnospiraceae bacterium | reverse complement strand
GGGCCTGTGTACCGATAAAGAACGGATGATCCTTGATCTCTACCATCTCCACAATACGTCCGTCCGGAGAAATACCCACCAGAGACATTCCTTTCTCTGTCAGCACATTACGGTAATCATTGTTGACCTCATAACGATGTCTGTGACGCTCATGAATCTCTTCTTTGCCATACAGTGTATAGGATCTGCTGGATTTGTCCAGAATACAGGGATAGGAACCAAGACGGAGAGTACCGCCAATATCCGTTACCCCATTCTGATCCGGCATCAGGTCAATGACAGGATGTGTAGTCTGCGGGTTGATTTCCGCACTGTTGGCATCATTGTAGCCAACAACGTGGCGGGCAAACTCCACAATACTGAGCTGCATACCAAGACACAGACCCAGGAAAGGTACTTTCTGCTCACGGGCATAGCGGATAGCTTCAATCTTACCCTCGATACCACGGTTACCAAAACCGCCGGGTACCAGAATACCATCTACATCACTGAAAATCTCCGCCGCGTTTTCAGCAGTAACCGTTTCAGAATCCACCCATTTGATATGAACGGTAACATGGTTCGGAATACCGCCGTGTTTCAGAGCCTCCACGACACTGATGTAAGCGTCGTGCAGAGAAATATATTTACCAACCAGTGCAACAGTAACTTCTTTTGTTGGATTGCGCAGGTCATTGATCATGTTTTCCCATTCCGTCAGATCCGGTTCAGGGCAGGGCAGATGCAGACATTCACAGGCAACCTCCGCCAGATGCTCTTTTTCCATGGCCAGAGGCGCTTCATACAGGTATTCCACATCCAGATTCTGCAGAACATGTGAACTGGGGACATTGCAGAACAACGCAATCTTATCCCGGATACCCTGATCCACCGGAAGTTCAGAACGGCAGACGATGATATCCGGCTGGATACCGATACCCTGCAGCTCCTTAACACTGGCCTGGGTCGGTTTTGTCTTCATTTCACCTGAAGCGCGCAGATAAGGAAGCAGTGTTACGTGCAGCAGGATGGCGTTTTCGTGTCCAACATCGTGCTGGAACTGACGGATAGCCTCCAGGAAAGGCTGACTTTCGATATCGCCGACGGTGCCGCCCACCTCGATAATGGCAATACGGGTCTCCTCGTCAGTAAAATTGCGGTAGAAACGATTCTTGATTTCATTTGTGATATGAGGTATTACCTGTACTGTACCTCCACCGAAATCGCCGCGGCGTTCCTTCTGCAGTACAGACCAGTAAACCTTTCCGGAAGTTACATTGGAATTTTTGTCCAGGTTCTCGTCGATAAAGCGCTCATAGTGGCCAAGATCCAGGTCGGTCTCACAACCGTCATCGGTGACGAAAACTTCACCGTGCTGGATCGGGTTCATGGTACCCGGATCGATATTGATATAGGGATCAAATTTCTGCATGGTAACCTTGTATCCGCGGGCTTTTAACAGACGGCCCAGAGACGCGGCGGTGATACCTTTACCAAGGCCGGATACGACACCACCGGTAACAAATACGTATTTTACAGCCATAATAATCTCCTCTTTTTGCGTGCTTTTGTTACACTTTCTGTAAAAAAAATCATTTCTAGTATACTACACTGCAGCGTCCAATGGCTAGCAATATTTAAATTTTTTTTAGAATTATCACTTGATTTTCACAATATGTTTGTTGATTTATGGGACAGATGTTCGTATAATAAACAGGAAATAAGGAGGAGATTATGAACCAGCAGAATAATCAGAACAATCAGAATAATGGCGGCCCCGGCGGCAAAAAGAATCGGCAGTCTCTGCTGATCATCATGCTGGGTATTCTGGGAGCGCTTATGATATGGAGTTTTATGACAAACATGAGCAGCAGCGCCGCAAAAGATGAGGAGATCACGTACTCCGAATTTTTGACAATGCTTGATAATAATGAAGTCAAGTCGGTAGAGCTGCAGTCAGACAAGCTGACGATCACGCCCAGAGAGCAGAAATATAAGAATATTACCGTTACCTATACGGCGACACTGATGGAAGATAGTACAGCTCTTGTAGAAAGACTGTCAAAGATAGAAGATATTGAGTTTAAAGAGGTAGAGCCGGATTCCACCGGACTTATCCTTTCTTCTATCTTAAGCTTCCTGATACCCTTTATTCTTCTGATCGTGGGTATGAATCTGATCATGAGCCGCATGGGCAAAGGCGGTGGAATGATGGGCGGCATCGGAAAGAGTAAGGCTAAGGCATATGTACAGCGGGAGACAGGTGTGCTGTTTTCAGATGTGGCCGGTCAGGACGAAGCTAAGGAATCTTTGCAGGAAGTGGTGGATTTTCTTCATAATCCATCCAAATATACATCTATTGGTGCGAAACTTCCAAAGGGTGCCCTGTTAGTAGGCCCTCCCGGAACAGGTAAGACACTTCTGGCAAAGGCTGTGGCCGGTGAGGCCCATGTGCCGTTTTTCTCCCTGTCCGGTTCTGACTTTGTGGAAATGTTTGTAGGTGTGGGTGCTTCCCGTGTCCGTGACCTTTTTGAGGAAGCCAAGAAAAACGCTCCCTGTATTATTTTTATCGATGAGATCGATGCTATCGGTAAGAGCCGTGACAGCCGTTACGGCGGAGGCAACGATGAACGTGAGCAGACATTGAACCAGCTTCTGGCAGAGATGGATGGTTTTGATACTTCCAAGGGACTTCTGATCCTGGCAGCCACTAACCGTCCGGAGGTGCTGGATCCGGCGCTGCTTCGTCCGGGACGTTTTGACCGTCGTATCATCGTAGACCGTCCGGATCTGAAGGGACGTGTCAATATCCTCAAAGTACATGCCAAGAATGTCATGCTGGATGAGACCGTTGATTTTGATGCTATCGCCCTGGCTACCAGTGGCGCTGTGGGTTCTGACCTGGCCAATATGGTCAATGAAGCTGCGATCCTGGCAGTAAAGCAGGGCCGTAAGGCAGTTTCACAGAAAGATCTGTTTGAGGCTGTGGAGGTCGTTCTCGTAGGTAAAGAGAAAAAAGACCGGATTCTCAGTGTGGAAGAAAGAAAAATCGTATCTTACCATGAAGTTGGACATGCGTTGTTAAGTGCTTTGCAAAAGGATGCTGAGCCGGTGCAGAAGATTACAATCGTTCCGAGAACCATGGGCGCTCTCGGTTACGTAATGCAGGTACCGGAGGAAGAGAAGTTCCTGAATACCAAAAATGAACTGAAAGCCATGCTGGTCGGTCTTCTTGGCGGTCGTGCGGCAGAGGAGATCGTCTTTGGGGATGTGACCACCGGTGCTGCCAACGATATCGAAAAGGCCACCAACATTGCCAGAGCTATGATCACTCAGTACGGTATGTCTGATAAATTCGGTCTGATGGGGCTGGCTTCTGCGGAGAATCAGTATCTGGACGGACGCACTGTATTAAATTGCGGTGATGAGACTGCTACAGAGATTGACCACGAGGTAATGAAGATCCTCAAGGAATCCTATGAAGAGGCCAAGCGCCTTCTCAGTGAGAACCGAGAAGTGCTGGATCAGATTGCTGATTACCTGATCAAGCGTGAGACTATCACAGGTAAAGAATTCATGCAGATCTACCGTGAAGTCAAAGGACTTCCGGATCCGGGTGTGAAGAGACAGCTGGAGAAAAATGCCGATCTGATGGAACCGCAGAGTGAAGAAACTGTACCGAAGCTGGAGGACGATCCTCAGGTGGAGGATGAAAAATCAGAAACAGTACAGGTTGGAAAAGTAACGAAAGAGTCAGATGAAGCAGCACAGTTGGAAACAGCCGATGCACAATCTGAAATTGCAGTAGAACAGACAGATGAGAATACAAAGTAAAACAGACAGTGGCTGTCGGATATTCCGGCAGCCTTTTCTGGATATATCCAGAAATATGATCTGACAGAGCAAGTTTTGCTTTATAATAGGAGAACGCATGGGAGCAGAATTCAACATCGAAGAAGAACTGAAAAAACTGCCCGGCAAGCCCGGTGTATACATCATGCATGATGCCGATGATACGATCATTTATGTGGGAAAAGCCATCAGCCTCAAAAACCGTGTCCGTCAGTATTTTCAGAGCAGCCGGAACAAAGGTCCTAAAATTGAAAAAATGGTTACCCATATCGCTCGGTTTGAGTATATTGTCACAGATTCCGAGCTGGAGGCGCTGGTTCTGGAATGCAATCTGATCAAGGAACATCGTCCGAAATACAATACCATGTTAAAGGATGACAAGACGTATCCCTTTATCAAGGTTACAGTGCAGGAACCCTATCCCCGGATTCTTTTTTCCAGGGAAATGAAAAAGGATAAAGCCCGGTATTTTGGCCCATACACCAGCGCGGGAGCCGTGAAAGAGAGTATAGAGCTGCTTCGCAAGCTGTATCAGATCCGAACCTGCAATAAGGTATTGCCAAGGGATCAGGGAAAAGAACGCCCCTGCCTGTATTATCATATGAAACAGTGTAAAGCACCCTGTCAGGGTTATGTAAGCCAGGAAGAGTATAGAGAACAGGTACGGGGAGTGCTGGACTTTTTGAACGGAGATTACCAGAAAATGGTTCGTCAGCTTAAAGAACAGATGCAGCAGGCGTCCATGGAACTGCGGTTTGAGGAAGCAGCCATGCTGCGTGATACGATCCGTGATATTGAAAAAGTGGGAGAACGGCAGAAAATCACCGGCAGCGGCGGTGAAGATAAGGATGTTATAGCCCTTTCTCATGACGGACTGGATGCTGTGGCCCAGGTATTTTTTGTTCGGGATGGTAAAATGATCGGCAGAGAGCATTTTTACCTGAAAGTGAATTTTGAGGATCGTCCGGAAGAGATCCTGCAGAGCTTTATTAAACAGTTTTATGCCGGAACTCCGTTTATTCCGAAAGAGATTGATCTCCAGTACGAGATAGAGGATCTGGAGGTTATTACCCGCTGGCTGACAGCCAGAAGAGGGCAGAAAGTTACAGTAAAAATACCCAAAAAAGGACAGAAAGAGAAACTGGTGGAGCTGGCTGCTGAAAATGCCCGTATGGTACTGGACCGTGACCGGGAACGGATTAAGAGAGAAGAGGGACGGACCATCGGCGCGGTACGGGAGATTGAGCGGCTCCTGAGTCTGGAAGGCATAGAACGCATGGAGGCCTTCGATATTTCCAATATCAGCGGATACGAATCAGTAGGTTCCATGGTGGTTTATGAAAAGGGGAAACCAAAGAAAAGCGATTACCGCAAATTCAAGATTAAGACTGTGCAGGGGGCAGATGATTATGCCAGTATGCGAGAAGTGCTGACCCGCCGTTTTGAGAGGGGTCTGGAAGAACAGAAGGAAAGCAGAGAAATGCAGGGATTCTGTGCGTTTCCGGATCTTCTTCTGATGGATGGCGGTAAAGGACAGGTACACATTGCAGAAGAAGTATTGGCGCAGTTTGGGCTGGAGATCCCCGTTTGTGGTATGGTAAAGGATGACCATCACAGGACGAGGGGATTGTATTTCAAGGATCAAGAGATACCTATTGACCGGCATGGAGAAGGATTTAAATTGGTTACCCGGATTCAGGATGAAGCCCATCGTTTTGCCATTGAGTATCATCGGCTCCTCAGGAGCAAAGGACAGGTAAAATCAGTGCTGGATGATATTCCGGGAATCGGGCCGGCCAGAAGAAAAGCCCTGATGCGCCATTATGGCTCTGCCGAAAATATTCAGAAAGCAACACAGGAGGAATTGGCTCAGGTAGAGAGTATGAATGCAAAAAGTGCACAGGAAGTTTATGCATTTTTCCATAAAGGCAATTAAAGCGTTTTATTGCGTTAAAACGATGTGTATGGTAAACTTGTACTAGTATGTGAAAAGGAGAAACGTCTATGAAGACTGTAACATTAACGAAGCTGGCCGAGGCTGTGCGTCTGACCAATGTAACTCCGGAGATCAACACCGACGATGTGAAGATCAGCCTCACAGAGATCAACCGTCCTGCCCTGCAGCTGACTGGCTATTACGAGCATTTTGAGGCGGAACGTGTGCAGATCATAGGGTATGTGGAATATTCTTACCTGGTAAATCATCTGACCCGGGAAGAAAAGGTAAAGGCATATGAAGAATTTGTATCCAAAAAGATCCCCTGCGTGATCTTTACGACCCAGGTAGTTCCGGATGAGGATATGCTGGAGCTGGCTCACAAATATCAAGTACCCACATTTACTACGGATCGTACCACATCCGATTGTATGTCTGAGATCATCCGCTGGCTGAGCATTCAGCTTGCACCCTATATTTCCATTCACGGTGTTCTGGTGGATGTATACGGCGAGGGTGTACTGATCATGGGCGAGAGCGGTATCGGTAAAAGCGAAGCCGCTCTGGAGCTGATCAAGCGAGGCCATCGTCTCGTCAGCGATGATGTGGTGGAGATCAGCCGTATCAGCGATAATGAGCTGATTGGTTCCGCACCGGATATCACCAGACATTTCATTGAGCTTCGCGGTATCGGTATTATCGATGTCAAGACATTGTTCGGTGTAGAATGTGTTAAGAATACCCAGTCCATCGATCTGGTCATTAAGCTGGAGGAGTGGGATCGTGACAAAGAATATGACCGCCTCGGCATGGAGGAAGAATACACGGAAATCCTTGGTAACAAGGTAGTCTGCCATTCCCTTCCCATCCGTCCCGGACGTAACCTGGCGGTTATCGTAGAATCCGCCGCTGTCAACCACCGTCAGAAGAAGATGGGATACAATGCGGCAAAAGAGCTGTACAAACGTGTGCAGGCTAACCTTTCAAAGAAAAGAGATTGAGAAAATGAGCGAATTTGTATTTGGAATTGACGTCGGAGGAACGACGGTCAAATGTGGATTATTTACAGCTGAAGGTGAAGTACTGGATAAGTGGGAGATCCCGACCAGAACTGAGGACAACGGATCCCATATCCTTAGAGACATTGCTGTAACTGTTTTGAAAAAATGTGAGGAAAAAGAGCTGGATAAAGCCCAGATAAAAGGTATCGGTATTGCTGTGCCGGGTCCTGTTCTCAAAAACGGGGATGTGGCATTTGCCGTAAATCTGCACTGGGGATACAAAGAAGTGGCAAAAGAATTGTCTGAAATGACTGGCCTTCCGGTAAAAACAGGAAATGATGCCAATGTAGCTGCCCTTGGAGAAATGTGGTGCGGCGGCGGACGCGGTACAGACAGTATGGTTATGATCACTCTGGGGACCGGTGTT
>CALZMS010000041.1 GCA_945788595.1 uncultured Lachnospiraceae bacterium | reverse complement strand
GAAGGCGGCATGGACCGCAGCGCTGCCATCGCCGATATGCGTTTTGACTTTATCGAATATGTCTGTGAGCGGACTGTCAAAAAGCCGACGGAAAGCAAAGAACGGATCCGTTCCGAAAAGATCGACCGGATCCTGACCGGAAAATGGACCGCCATTCCCTGCTTTATCGCCATTATGGGCATAGTGTTCTTTCTGACCTTTAACGTGATCGGTGCCTTTTTACAGGGGCTTCTGGAATCAGGTATTGATGCACTGACCAGTATGGTAGATGCCTGGATGACTGAGGTACACGTCAGCCACGCCCTGCACGGACTTGTCATCGACGGAATCTTGGGCGGTGTGGGAAGCGTTTTGAGCTTTCTTCCCATCGTTGTCACCCTGTTTTTCTTCCTGTCCATCATGGAAGACAGCGGCTATGTGGCCCGTGTGGCGTTCTTCATGGATAAGCTGCTCAGAAAGATCGGTCTTTCCGGCCGAAGCATCGTACCCATGCTGATCGGTTTTGGCTGTACCGTTCCGGCAGTCATGGCTACAAGAACTTTGCCCAGCAAGCGAGATCGCCGTATGACCATCCTACTCACTCCGTTTATGAGCTGTACTGCAAAGCTGCCCATCTACGCCTTCTTTGTCAGCGCATTTTTCCCGGGCAAGGGCGGTTTTATCATGACCGGACTGTATGTGCTGGGTATTCTGGTGGCAATCCTGGTGGCGCTGCTTTTCAAAAACACCTTATTTAAAGGTGAAGCCGTACCTTTTGTCATGGAGCTGCCCAATTACCGTATGCCCGGTGTCAAAAACGTAGCCCAGCTTCTGTGGGAAAAAGCCAAGGATTTCCTGAGTAAAGCCTTCAGTGTGATCCTGATCGCCACCATCGTTGTGTGGTTCCTGCAAAGCTTTGATATCCATCTGAAAATGGTCAGCGATTCCTCGGAAAGTCTGATGGCCATGGTCTCCGGCTGGCTGGTACCGCTGTTTGCACCGCTGGGACTGGATGACTGGCGTATCGTTACTTCTCTGATCAGTGGATTTATGGCCAAGGAAAGTGTTGTCTCCACCATGGGTCTTCTGTTTGGAGACAGTATCCACACTGCACTCTCCACAGTTTCCGCTGCTACCATGCTGGTATTTTCCCTGCTGTATACGCCCTGCGTTGCAGCCATCGCTTCCATTAAGCGGGAGCTGGGAGGCAGATGGGCTGTGGGCGTAGTGCTGTGGCAGTGTGTTGTGGCATGGATCATTGCTTTTGTGGTAAAACTGATTTGCATGGCTATGGGAATGTAATGATACGGTCTTTGCAGATTTTACAACCATTCAAAACAGATTGTATCATTTACTGATGCCGCCGTAAGAACATGCTTCAGGAATACGCCATCAGCATATCCTGCTTACCTGTTTTTACGCATCGTGTTTTGAAGCAACTGTACAAATACCTATTATATACTCACAGGAGGTTTCTATGAATTTTGCAGATATTATCGTAGCTGTGGCAGTGATCGGTATCGTTGCTCTGGCTGTAGCTATCCTGCGAAGAAACAAAAAAGCGGGAAAAAGCAACTGCGGATGTGACTGCGGTAACTGTGCGCAGAGCTGCAGACGAAAATAAATAAAATAAGCACCGACTCTACATAATTTCATGTACCAGCCGGTGCTTTACTTAACATATCGTATCATATATACCTCTTATTCAGTTGTGTTTATCGATCAGGCTCTTCTGTCGTAATACTCTTCCAGAAACTCCTCGATCTTCTGCCATACATTTTTCATAACCATCCTCCTGCTTCTTTTACCAGGTATACCTCCGGTAGCTCTGCCATGATTGCCTTATTTATGTGCGCATTCTCTGTAGTAATCTTCCAGAAACATCTCTAACTTCTTTAACATAGCTTTGTCCTCCTTATGATTTGTTGTTGGAAATTTGTATTTCCTTTTGATGGTTTAACTATATCATGGGAGGGGATAATAGTAAAATACATATGTTATTGTGTTTTTGATACTTTTAAGATATGGTTTTGAAGGATCGTTTTTCAGCTCATCAGGATGATTCACTGAATACTCTTTTATGAACAACAAGTTTATGTTCTGTCATCTTCATTTTGTGACTTTCAAGAGGTACTATCATTATTCATATCTCTGTTCTGCAAGACGATCCTCATCGATTTCTATTATGCAGGATTCTGTGGAATAAGCCTGACACAACAGGCGATAGCCCTGATCAAGCTGCGCCTCGGACAGCCACAATCGATCCGCCGAGGTAATTTTTAATTTTCCCTCGATCACCCGTATGTAACATCTGCCGCAATTGCCTCTGCAGCCGCAGGGTGTTTTCACTTTTACTTTCTGACTTAGCAGATAGTCCTGTAAACGTATATTGGCCGGACAATTTATTTGCATTATCTTCTCTCCTTTTGAGACCCTTTTCTAAAGAGCGTAAATCTTATCTATAGTATATCTGATATTCTTCAAAACCTCTAAGCTTCTATGCACATATTTTCCTCAATAATTTTACGGACTTCTTCCACCGGCCGCCCAATATCCTCTGCAATTTTCTCAGAACTATATCCTCTTTTAGAAAGATTACATATAATCTCTTTCCTTTCTTCCTGACGGCCTTCTCTTTTCCCTTCCCCACGCATACTCGCCATATCATGTTCATAGAAGAAACGCGCATTACACTGCTGGCGGATTTTCCGATCATTATTTAACATCTGAACCATCTCTGCCATTTCTTTGAAAACCTCCTCTTTTCCTGCCAGACGCTCCAACTCCTCCGCACTATCCGCCTGGATCATCTGCGCCCACTGTAAAATATCTTTCTCCGTATCTTTATCTGCCAGCTCGATCTGCGTCAGATCCAGCACACGGATACAAAATTTATCCGTATATCTCCGCTGCGTCCGGCAGTTCTGGATTCTGTACTCTGCATAAAACTCCGGTTCCTGGGGGAACAATGTAAATGCCAGGATACCGATATGGCACGTTTCCCGCAGATCACTGTATTCTTTCCCGCTTTCCAGTTCGTTAAAACTTCTGGCCCAGTACAGGAGTGAACGCTCCGGCCAGTAGCTCTGGTACTGGATCTGCAGTTCAATATCAATTATTCGGTTTCCGTTCAGCCCCACCAGTATATCAAGAATACAGTCCTTCTCCCCAAGCGCTTCTCCTAACTGGATAGGATTTATAATATTTACAGATACAATCTCTGTCTCATCCAGCTGCAGTAAATCACACAACAGCCTTTTTAACACCCGCGGGGATTTCTGCATTACCGCACGGAACATATAATCATTTCGCATCCCGTAAAATCTCTTTTTCAATATTTACCTCCCTGGCGAATAAACGCAGGAGGTATTTCTTTCGCTCCCGCTATGAACAGTAACATAGCAGGGATTTTCGAAAGATGAGATCGACAGACAGGAATAGAAATGTGTCGCGTAGAAATGAAAATATGCTATATGCTTATGGTATCATTTTTTTAGCGTTTGTCAATACTTAAAATATCTTTTATATACTTATATGATATCACAAATAACTAAAAAGCACCGACGCCACATCTTCTCATGTACCCGCCGGTGCTTCACTTTACATATCTTATCATATATACCTCTTATTCAGTTGCGTTTATTGATCAGGCTCTTCTGTCATAATATTCTTCCAGAAACTCCTCGATCTTCTGCCATACGTTTTTCATAACCATTCTCCTGATTCTCTCACTAAATATACTTCCGGAAATTCCATCACGTTCGCTTTATTTATGAGCACATTCTTTGTAGTAGTCTTCCAGGAACATTTCTAATTTCTTTAACATATCTTTGTCCTCCTTATATTTTGTTGTGGAAATTTGTATTTCCTTTTGATGGTTTAACTATAGCACGGGAGGGAATAATAGTAAAATACATATGTTATTGTGTTTTAGATACTTTTTAAGTATGATTCTACAGATAAAAAACAGCGGCCACCACATATCCCCCTGCGCCAGCCGCTGCCATCTCCATATTTATTTCATCTCAAAAAATGTGGTCTCCAGCTCCGGATAAATATTCTTAAGAGAAATCCGGTTACCCGACCAGTTCACAAAGCAGTGCACACTCTTTGCTGTTGCCTTAAGCTCTTTTGTCTTTTTCTCGTACATCCGGTATTCCAGTGCCATCTTCCGGCCGTCATAGCTGACGATGCGGGCAGCTACCACTACGGTATCCTGGTAATGGAAGGGACTGATGTATTCAATGCTCTCCGAAAGCAGAGGACAAATCACCTGCAGTTCTTCCTGCTGCTCGCAGCCAAAGCCCACCTGATCCAGAAGCTCCATTCTGGCATTTTCCAGCCATCTGGCATAGTTTGTCTGACTAACTGCCCCGGACCGATCTGTTTCGTAATAACGGACACGATGCTCATAGGGGTGGATCTCCACCTTATACGTCTCGTCGTATTTTGATATTTCCTGTTTCTGCATTGTATTATGATCTCCTTTCCCCCTGCCCGATAAATTGCGTCATTTGCATGGGTGAATGTATAAAGCAGTTTATTTTTAACTTAATTATAGGACGATTGATGGCAATGTCAATTGAGTTTATATTTTTTTCACAAAGCAATATGACCTAAAAATTGTCGCTCGACCGTCCCATATACAACACAGCGTTATTCGTCCAGCAATTGTTTATACATTCTACCTGTCACCAGCAGGTTTTCCGGAAGTTTTACATTTTCCCGAAAAAGGAAGCACCCAACGGATGCTTCCTTAACGGATCATATTCAATTTACATTGTCTGATTTAATAATCCATATCCTGTGGTGCCACAGCCGGAGCAACCGGCTCCTTGATATCTGCCACAGCCGCCTCTGTAGTCAGCAGTGTAGCTGCCACGCTGACGGCATTCTGCAGTGCGCTCTTGGTTACCTTTACCGGATCGATGATGCCTTCTTCCATCATATCCACATACTGCTCGGAAACGGCGTCAAAGCCCATGCCTTCACCCAGCTCTTCCACTTTCTGGATCACCACGGAGCCCTCAAGACCGGCGTTCTCAACGATGGTACGAAGAGGTGCTTCCAGAGCTTTTGCCACGATGCGGGCACCTGTCTTTTCATCACCGTCCATAGTCTCTTCCATGGTTTTAACAGCTTTTCTCGCACAGATGTAAGCAGAACCACCGCCGACGATAATTCCCTCTTCCACTGCGGCGCGGGTGGCATTCAGCGCATCTTCCATGCGGTACTTCATTTCTTTCATCTCAGCCTCTGTGGCTGCGCCGACTTTGACAACGGCTACGCCGCCGCCCATCTTGGCCACGCGGTCCATTAGCTTATCCCGGTCAAAATCAGAAGTGGTCTCTGCCATCTGGCGTTTCAGATAAGCGATCCGCTCCTGAATAGCTGCTGCCTCTCCATGTCCGCCAACGATGGTTGTATCGTCCTTTGTCACTTTCACGGAAGCTGCCTGGCCCAGCATATCCAGAGTTACGTCTTTAAGCTGCATGCCCAGATCATCAAGCACAGCCTGGCCGCCGGTCATTACGGCGATATCCTGCAGCATATCCTTGCGGCTGTCGCCGTAACCCGGTGCTTTCACTGCTACTACCTTCAGTGTACCTCTGATTCTGTTGACGATCAGGGTGGTCATTGCCTCACCTTCCACATCATCCGCAATGATCAGAAGCTGTCTGCCCATCTTCATGGTCTGTTCCAGCAGATGCAGGATGTCCTGAATATTGGAGATCTTCTTATCCGTGATCAGGATAAACGGATTGTCCATATTGGCAACCATTTTTTCCTTATCATCACACATGTAGCCGGACAGATAACCGTGGTCAAACTGCATACCTTCCACTACATCGACCTCTGTATTCATGGTCTTGGATTCCTCGATGGTGATGACGCCGTTTTCACCGACTTTTTCCATGGCATCAGCAATCATCTCGCCAACTTCCTCGCTTCCGGCAGAAATGGAAGCAACTTTAGCAATATGTTTCTTTCCGGTTACCGGTTTGCTCATGGCGGCCAGCGCGTCTACTGCTGCATCTGCCGCTTTCTTCATTCCCTTACGCAGAACGATGGGATTTGCTCCGGCAGCAATGTTTTTCATGCCTTCGTTTACCAGTGCCTGGGCCAATACGGTGGCTGTTGTGGTACCGTCACCGGCAACGTCGTTGGTCTTTGTGGCAACTTCCTTCACCAGCTGGGCGCCCATATTTTCGAAACGGTCCTCCAGCTCGATCTCTTTGGCGATGGTCACACCGTCATTGGTGATCAGCGGAGCTCCGTAGGATTTATCCAGAACTACGTTTCTTCCTTTCGGTCCGATGGTTACTTTTACGGTGTCTGCAATCTTATTTACACCGGTCTCCATTTTCTTTCTGACATCAATATCAAAATTCAGTTCCTTTGCCATGTCTTTCTACCTTCTTTCTTTTCACTCTACAATGGCGATGATATCGTCCTGACTTACAATGATGTATTTCTCATCTTCCAGTTCTACCTCTGTACCGGCGTATTCGGAATAGATGACTTTATCCCCTTCCTTTACCTGCATGGGAACCGGTTTTCCGTCTACTGTTTTTCCCGGGCCTACGGCTACGACCAGTGCTTCCAGAGATTTGTCTTTTGCGCTGTCCGGAAGGATGATGCCGGATTTGGTCTTCTCCTCTGCTTCTACCTTTTTCAGTACTACTCTGTTGCCCAACGGTTTCATGTTCATTTTGCTTACCTGCCTTCCTTTTGTCAGCACTCTTTTGTTCTGAGTGCTAATACATGTGTAAAAAATATGCACCCACCGTTTTTCTGCGTGGCTACATTTTTTTGAGCAAGCGGTTTTTGTTTTTAAACCGTTTGTTTTTAACTTATTATAGGCTTTGCGGTGGGTTTGTCAAGACTGTTTATGATTTTTTTATAATATTGTGTTCCTGTCAAGGCCTCTCTTGTCTGGTAATTTACTCTTCAAGAAATCCCTCTCCAAAAACTTCGTTTGTCTCGGTGATCATCACAAAAGCTCTGCGGTCAATCTCCTGGGCTGCGCGGCGTACCATGTAAGCCTGGGATTTGGAGCAGGCGCACAAAAGTACGTCTCTGTCATCTCCGGTATAGCTTCCCCGGCCTTTCAGCTGGGTGGAACCGCGGCCGATTTTATTTCCGATTTTTTCGGCAATGTCTTCGGCCTGGTCGGTGACGATGATCAGCAATGTTCCGGCGCCCATACCGTACATGATTTTGTCTATAGTCAGGGAAGTCAGCAGCGTGGCTGTGAGGCCGTAC
>CALZMS010000040.1 GCA_945788595.1 uncultured Lachnospiraceae bacterium | reverse complement strand
TCTGGAAGAAGCCAGAGAAAAAGAAGCAGCTGCCATGGAAGAAGCTAAAAAAGCGGTGACTGAGGAGACAGAGAGGATCCGTAAGGTGGCTCTTTCCAGAGAAAAAGAGGCAATTCATGCGATTATAAATGGATTGTACTAAACCAAAGCGAATAGAAAAGGAGGGATGTCCGGATGGCAGTAATGCAGATGCAGAGAATCAGTATCTGCGCACTGAAAGAAAATCGAAAAGCTATCCTGGAAAAACTGCAGGCTCTGGGTGTCATGGAAATAGATACCACGGTTCTTGCGGATGAGGATCTACAGAAAATGGACACTTCCAGCAGCCGCCAGGTATTTGAAAAACAGGCCGTTATGGCGGATCAGGCTTTGGAAGTACTGGATACGTATGCACCGGAAAAGAAATCTATGCTGGCCTCTCTGGAGGGAAAACCTCTGATCGGGCAGCCGGAATTTCATCATTCCATTGAATTGAGAGGGCAGATTCTGCAGGATGCGAAGAATCTGACGGAATGGAACCGGAGGATATCTGAAAAGCAGGCGACTATCCAGAAACTGGAAAATCAGACAGAGAGCCTGACCCCGTGGCTGGCGCTGGATATACCTATGACGGGATCCGGTACGAAGCAGACTGTCAGCTTTATCGGCACCATAGCTGGTGTGGTAACGCAGGATGACATCTGGTGGATGGTCAGAGAGCAGAACGAAGAACTGGAAGCATTTGATGTGAAAATTCTGTACACAGACCGGGATACCACCTATCTGGCAGTGACGGCGCTGCAAAGTGAAGCGGTGGCTGTGGAAGAGACGCTTCGAAAGTTTGGCTTTGCCAGACCGTCCTATCTGGCAAACAGAACACCGGCAGAAGAAAAAGCAGAATATGAAAAAAAGATCAGCCGTCTAAAGGAACAGGTAGAGGAACTGAAGGAACAGATCAGAGCCTGTGCCGGTGTGCGAAGAAAACTTCAGGAAATTTCGGATTATTATCGTATTCGTTCAGACAAATACGAAGTACTGGGAACAATTCCGCAATCGCAGAATACATTTTTTATTTCCGGATTTGTACCCACAGACTCATTGAGTCTCATAAAAGGAAAAATCGGAGATGTTTACGATTGCAGTATCGACATTGAGGATGTTCCTGAGGATGTGGAGGCACCGGTACTTCTGAAAAACGGTCCCATATCTTCCACCACGGAAGGCGTGCTGGCATCCTTTGGCCTCCCCAAAAAGGGAGAACTGGATCCGACAAAGATTATGTCGGCGTTTTATATTTTCCTTTTCGGTATGATGCTTTCGGATGCGGGATACGGTCTGATCATGTTCCTGGGCTGCTTTATCGCACTCAAAAAGTTCCCGAGAATGGGAGAGAGTATGAAAAAGACACTCCAGATGTTTATGTACTGTGGTATTTCCACCATTGTCTGGGGAATTCTGTTTGGCGGCTTTTTCGGCGATCTGATCAATGTGGTTTCCAGAGTGTTCTTTGGACACGAAGTAGGTATTCCGCCGCTGTGGTTTGCACCGCTGAATGATCCCATGAAGCTGTTGATGTTCTCGCTGGCGGTAGGACTTGTGCATCTGTTTACAGGTCTTTTCCTGAAGGGATACACCAGCATCAAAAACGGTGATGTGATGAGCGCGCTGATCGACTGCGGCTGCTGGTTTTTATTCCTGATCGGTCTGATCCTGATGCTTCTGCCGTCCAGTATCTTTGCAGGTATTGCCGGCACACAGATCGTTTTTCCGCCGTTTGTAAACCTGCTGGCCAAGGTACTTACTATTGCCGGTGCGCTGGGACTGCTTCTTTTCTCGGCGAGAGACAAGAAAAATCCGGGTCTCAGACTGGCTCTTGGTGCTTATGAGCTGTATGGTGTGACCAGCTGGCTGTCAGATGTGTTGTCGTATTCCCGATTGCTGGCGCTGGGTCTGGCTACAGGTGTTATTGCTCAGGTCATCAATCAGATCGGAAGCATGGGCGGACGAAGTATTCTGGGAGCAGTTCTGTTTATTATTGTTTTTCTGGTAGGACATACGTTAAGTCTGGCGATCAACCTTTTGGGCGCGTATGTGCATACGAATCGTCTGCAGTATGTCGAGTTTTTTGGTAAGTTCTATGAGGGAGGCGGAAGACCTTTTACTCCCTTCAGAGCAAATACAAAATATGTGGATATTAAGGAGGATTAATCACTCATGAGTTTAGGAATTGTTTTCGCATTATTAGGTGCAGCAAGTGCAGTATTTTTAGCTGGTATGGGTTCTGCCATTGGCGTTGGTGTTGCCGGACAGGCTGCATCCGGTGTTGTAACAGAGGATCCCAATAAATTTGCCAAGGTTCTGATCATGCAGCTTCTGCCCGGTACACAGGGTATCTACGGTCTGCTGGTTGGCTTTATCACTCTGGCAAAGATCGGTCTTCTGGGCGGTTCCGTGGCAGCTCTTGATCCTATGACAGGTCTTCTGATTCTGGGCGGATGTCTGCCGATCGGTATTGTCGGTCTGGTTTCCGGTAAATATCAGGGTATGACTTCTGCAGCAGCCATCGGTATCGTGGCAAAACGTGAAGATCAGTTTGGTAAAGCCATGCTGTTCCCAGCTATGGTTGAGACTTATGCCATCCTTGCTCTTCTGACCTCCGTACTTGTTATCACGAATGTTCCTGTATAATAAGCGTTAAAAGGAGAGCTTGAGAATGACTGGATTAGAAAAAATGGTGGAGCGGATCATGGGGGAAGCCCGGGTCGCTGCCGATAAAAAATTAGAGGATGCAAGATCTCAGGCTGCTGAAATATTTGAAACTACCGAAAAGGAAACAAAGAAAATCTGTGCCTCGATTCAGGAAAAATCGAAAGCTGAGCTGGCAGCCAGTAAAGAAAGAAATCAGTCTGCTATGGATCTGATGCGCCGCACAGAGATTTTAAAGGCAAAACAGAAGCTGATCCGTGAGACTATAGATAAAGCCCGTGAAACCTTCAGCAGTGTAGAAGGAGAGGCTTACTATAAGGTCCTCGAAGACATGGCTGGTAAATTTGCCCGTCCGGAAAAAGGACAGATGCTTCTGTCTTCAGAGGATTATGAGAAGGCTCCGGCAGATTTTTCACAAAAAATTGAAGCTGCGGCAAAAAAGGCAGGAGGCAGCCTGACGGTAGAAAAGACACAGATGTCCATTGGTAAGGGATTTATTCTTTCTTATGGCGGTATCGAAGAGAATTGTTCTTTCAAAGCACTGTTTGCAGACAAAAAGGATGAACTGCAGGATCAGGTATCCAGGATTCTGTTTTCCTGATAAGACAGTGAGGAGGGAACACTATGTTTGATATAAAATATACCTATGCGGTAGCCAGGCTCAGAGCGCTGGAGAATCATCTTTTTTCCGCGGCGGTGCTGGAACAGCTGATGGCCTGTCAGGATGAAGCGGGCTGTCTGTCTCTTCTGCAGGAGAAAGGCTGGGGTGATCCCAACGAAAAGCAGGATGCAGATCAGATGCTGGCCCGGGAAACAGAAAAAATCTGGGAAACCATAGAGAGTATGCATATAGATATGGCAGTGTTTGATGTGTTGCGCTATCCAGATGAATACCAGAACCTTAAAGCGGCAATAAAGGAAATATGCCGTGAAGGTCACCATCCCGGTATCTATATTGAGGGAACAGCTCTTTACGGTGAGACCTTGGAAAAAATTCTCCGGGAGAAAGAGTATCACAGATTACCGGAGCATATGCAGGCGGCGGCCAGAGAAGCTTACGAGAAGCTTCTGCATACCCAGGATGGTCAGCTTTGTGACATTATCATAGATAAGGCCTGCCTGGAAGCTATTCGTGAGGCAGGGGAAAAATCCGGCGAAAAACTCATAAGAGATTATGCAGAAGATACAGTGGCTATAGCGGATATTAAGATTGCTGTCCGTTCACAAAAGACTGGCAAATCTGCAGATTTTATGAAAAGAGCGATGGCGCCTTGCAAGAATATCAGTGTAGATGCCCTGGCCCATGCGGCAGCAGGCGGATTTAATAATATCTGTGATTATCTGTCCACTGTAGGCTATGGTGAATGTGCTGAGCGATTAAAGGAATCTCCATCGGCTTTTGAACGCTGGTGTGATGATCGGATCATCCAGACCATGAAGTCGCAGAAATATGAGGCAGCATCGGTGGGACCGCTGTTTGCCTATGTGCTGGCCAGAGAAAATGAGATTAAAACGGTACGCATTATTCTTTCCGGCAAGGCCAGTGAACTGCCGGATGAAAAGATCCGGGAAAGGATAAGGGAAATGTATGTATAGAGTTGCAGTTATGGGCGATTATGGCAGTATATACGGTTTTCGTGCTGTAGGTCTTGATACATTTGCTGTGTCAGAGGTTGAAGAAGCAAAAAAAACGCTGCAGAAGCTGGTGACCTCCGGATATGCCGTGATCTATATTACCGAGTATTTGGCAGAGCAGATCGCCCCGGTAATCGATAAATATAAAGACCAGATGATTCCCTGCATCGTCAGCATCCCGGGTGCCTTCGGCAACACGGGCAAAGGTGTGGAGAATGTCAAGAAGTTCGTGGAGACAGCCGTTGGCAGCGACATTCTGTTTTCACAGAAATAGGGATAGAAAGTGAGTGATTTGTCCAAATGAGTAAAGGAACGATAAAGAAAGTGGCAGGACCGCTGGTTATCGCCGAGGGCATGCGTGATGCCAATATGTACGACGTGGTACGTGTCAGCAATCAGCGACTGATCGGTGAGATCATCGAGATGCACGGGGATGAGGCTTCCATTCAGGTTTACGAGGAAACCTCCGGTCTGCGTCCCGGTGAGCCGGTAGAGTCTACGGAGGTACCCCTTTCCGTAGAGCTGGGTCCTGGCCTGATCACCAGTATTTACGATGGTATCCAGAGACCTCTGGATGATATTATGAAGGCAACCGGAAGCAACAGCTTAAAACGTGGTGTTGAGGTACCTGCCTTAAAACGTGATAAAAAATGGGAATTCGTACCGACAGCCAAGGTCGGTGATGAAGTAGAAGGCGGAGATATTATCGGTACAGTACAGGAAACCGTAGTTGTTTCCCAGAAGATCATGGTACCGCCGAATATGAAAGGTACGATCAAAGAGATCAAAGCCGGATCCTTCAATGTAGAAGAGACAGTATGCGTACTGGATACAAAGGACGGCGAGAGGGAACTGACTCTGATGCAGAAATGGCCGGTTCGTAGAGGACGTCCGTATAAGAAAAAACTGCCTCCGAACATGCCTCTGGTAACGGGACAGCGAGTTATCGACTGTATGTTCCCCATCGCCAAGGGTGGTGTGGCTGCCATTCCGGGACCTTTCGGAAGTGGTAAGACAGTTACCCAGCATCAGCTGGCAAAATGGGCTGAGGCTGATATTGTTGTTTACATCGGCTGCGGTGAACGTGGAAACGAGATGACAGACGTACTGAACGAGTTCCCGGAGCTGAAGGATCCCAAGACAGGAAAATCTCTGATGGAGAGAACCGTTCTGATCGCCAATACCTCCGATATGCCGGTTGCTGCCCGTGAAGCGTCTATTTATACCGGTATCACTATCGCTGAGTATTTCCGTGATATGGGCTATTCTGTGGCTCTGATGGCCGACTCCACATCCCGCTGGGCTGAGGCCCTTCGAGAAATGTCCGGCCGTCTGGAAGAGATGCCCGGTGAGGAAGGTTACCCGGCTTATCTGGGAAGCCGTCTGGCACAGTTCTATGAAAGAGCTGGTCACGTGATCACTCTGGGTAAGGATGGCAGAGAAGGTGCCTTAAGTGCTATCGGCGCTGTATCCCCACCTGGTGGTGATATTTCTGAGCCTGTATCTCAGGCTACATTGCGTATCGTTAAGGTATTCTGGGGACTGGATGCCAATCTGGCCTACAAACGTCATTTCCCGGCCATCAACTGGCTGACCAGTTACTCTCTGTATCTGGACGATATGGGACCATGGTTCAACAGCCATGTGGCAGAAGACTGGATGGATCTGCGTCAGCAGATGATGAGTCTGCTTCAGGACGAGGCTGAGCTGGATGAGATTGTTAAGATGGTTGGTATGGATGCCCTGTCACCCTCTGACCGTCTGAAGATGGAAGCTGCCCGTTCTATCCGTGAGGACTTTTTGCATCAGAACTCTTTCCATGAGATAGATACCTATACATCTCTGGATAAGCAGCACCATATGATGCAGTTGGTTATGGCTTTCTATACAGAGTGTCAGGATGCGCTTGGCAAAGGAGCCAGTATCAATGATCTGTTAAAGATGCCGGTACGTGAGCGCATCGGCCGTTATAAATATGTGCATGAAGATCAGCTGACAAAAGAATTTGACAACGTTATGGAGGATCTGAATACACAGATTGCCAATGCTATCGGAAAGGAGGAAAAGTAAGATGCCGAAGGAATACAGAACCATACAGGAAGTTGCCGGCCCTTTGATGCTGGTACGCGGTGTGGAAAACGTGGCTTACGATGAGCTTGGTGAGATCGAGCTTGCCTCCGGTGAGACCAGACGATGCAAGGTTCTGGAGATCAATGGCAGCGATGCCCTGGTACAGCTGTTTGAAAGCTCTACCGGTATCAATCTGTCCAACAGTAAAGTACGTTTCCTTGGTCACAGCATGGAGCTGGGTGTTTCCGGAGATATGCTGGGCCGTGTATTTGACGGCATGGGCCGCCCCATCGATGACGGGCCGGAGATCCTGCCGGAGGAAAGAAGAGATATCAATGGTCTGCCCATGAATCCGGCAGCCAGAAGCTATCCGCAGGAGTTTATCCAGACGGGTATCTCCGCTATCGATGGACTGAATACCCTGGTTCGTGGCCAGAAGCTTCCAATCTTCTCCGCGTCTGGTCTTCCCCATGCACAGCTGGCTGCGCAGATTGCCAGACAGGCAAAGGTACGCGGTAAAGATGAGCAGTTCGCCGTTGTATTTGCTGCCATGGGTATTACTTTTGAGGAATCCAATTTCTTCGTAGAGAGTTTTAAAGAAACAGGTGCTATTGACCGTACCGTTCTGTTTGTCAATCTGGCCAATGACCCGGCCGTAGAGCGTATCGCTACGCCTCGTGTGGCCCTGACAGCTGCTGAGTACCTGGCTTTTGAAAAGGATATGCACGTTCTGGTTATCCTGACCGATATCACCAACTATGCAGATGCCCTGCGTGAGGTATCCGCAGCCCGTAAAGAGGTTCCGGGCCGTCGCGGTTATCCGGGCTACATGTATACTGACCTGGCATCTCTGTATGAGCGTGCCGGACGTCAGAAGGGTAAAAGGGGAAGTATCACCATGATCCCGATCCTGACCATGCCCGAGGATGATAAGACCCA
>CALZMS010000039.1 GCA_945788595.1 uncultured Lachnospiraceae bacterium | reverse complement strand
GATATGTTCAAAAATATGTTCCATGGTAATGGAAATGGCAGCGGAAGAGGTTTTAACGGTTTCACAGGTAATGCGCAGAACGGTTATGGAGGCTTCGGGAGCGAAGCACAGAGTGGATTTTGCGGATCCAATGGTGGAACGCGTAGCAGTTTCCGAGGATACCGCAGCGGAAATAACCAGGGTAGTACATCCGGATTTGCCGGAAACAGCAGTTTTTGGGATGACGGCACTATCTATAGCAGTCGCGGAGAGGACCTTCATGCAGAGGTAACCATAGGTTTTGATGATGCTGTATATGGCTGCGACAAGGTGATTTCTCTGCAGGACGAGCGCGGCGTGCGTCAGTCCTTGAAGGTACATATCCCTGCCGGAATTGACAGCGGCAAATCCATCCGTCTGCGGGGCAAAGGAATGCCAGGCCGGGGCGGCGAGAATGGCGATCTGCTTTTGAAAGTCAACGTAGAAAGAAAAGCAGGCATTGAACGGAAGGGCATGGATGTATACACGACAGTCAATATCCCCTATACAACGGCAGTATTTGGCGGCGAGGCCCGCGTGCATACATTGTATGGTGATGTGGTCTGCAAGATCAAGCCGGGAACACAGTCCGGCAGTAAGATCCGTCTGAAAGGAAAAGGTATTGTTTCCATGAAGGATTCTGCAGTGCACGGGGATCACTATGTGATCGTTCAGATCGAAGTACCCACCCACCTGAATGCCAAAGCCAGACAGAAACTGATGGAATACAGAGAAGCATGCTGATATGATAAGAGACTTGTAGCTTTAGGCTTCCATTATTTTTCTACACAATCAATATGCGGCATTTACGATTCTGATTGACGCCTTCATTTTTTTTTATATTTCTTCATAAACGTTATATGGCATTTTTGTAGAAAAAGATGTATAGTCATGCAAGGAAGAAGGAAAATAAGCTTCCGGAAAAGAGGTAAATTATTATGAAGAAAAAATTTGTAATGGCAATGGCCGTAATGATGATGAGCGTCTGTGTGGTCACAGGATGCGGTGATAAGAATTCTGCCGATACAAATCCAAAATCTTCTGCAGAACAAAGCAGCGCGATTCAAAACTCTACAGAAACAGATAACGCACCGCAAAGCAGTGCTGAAGCAGATGATTCAGAAGAGAAAACAGTCACCGGCGTGATGGATGAAATCAATGACTATATGTTCATCATCAATGATAAAGATCAGAAAAGTTATCTGTTCTCCTTTGAAGAAAAGCCGGAAGGACTGGATTCTGTCAGTGTCGGAGACACAGTAACAGTGACGTATACAGGAACTGTTTCTGAAGTAGATCCGTTTACAGGAGAAGTTATCTCCGTAGAAAAACAATAAGAAAAATAAGGTGGCCAGGGAATGATCCCTCAGTCACCTTATTTTTTTAGCCGCAAAGCTCCTTTGCTTTTGGCTTAAAATAAGATTATGTCCGAATTAAACAGTATATTGCACAGAGCACTTGACTTAAGTACGAAAGCGGACTAGAATACACGGAAGTACGTTATCAAACTAGCCTCTGAAGATTAGCATAATTCAAATACTTATAAAAATGAAATTGCTGCGGAATCTAAATACTTCCATAAAGGAGCAAATTATATTATGGACATCCAATTATCAGATCATTTTACGTATCGGAAGCTCATGCGCTTTGTGCTTCCGTCTATCGTAATGATGATCTTTACCTCGATATACACGGTAGTAGACGGGCTGTTTGTATCAAATTTTGTGGGCAAAACGGCTTTTGCTGCCATCAACTTGACGATGCCTTTTCTGATGGGACTGTCGGCACTGGGCTTTATGATCGGTACCGGCGGCAGTGCCATCGTGGCCCGCACTCTGGGAGAGGGACGCCAGGAAAAAGCCAACGAAAGTTTTTCTATGCTGGTATACGTTATGATCATTGGAGGACTGATCCTGTCGGCGTTATGCTTCGTGGCGCTGCCGACAGTCTGCCGTGCATTTGGCGCGGAGGGGGAGCTTCTGGAAAATGCCGTGATGTACGGACGGATATCCTCCATATCGTTGACCGCCTTTATGCTGCAGAATGTGTTTCAGAGCTTTTTTGTGACGGCGGAAAAGCCGCAGCTGGGACTGGCCGTAGTAGTGGCAGCGGGCGTTTCCAATATGGTGCTGGATTATCTGTTCATCGTCGTCCTGAAATTTGGCCTTGCCGGAGCGGCTATGGCTACGGTTACCGGTGAGCTGATCGGAGGTATTTTCCCGCTGTTTTATTTTGCCCGGAACAATTCCAGTAGATTGCGCCTGGGCAAAACCCGGTTTAGCGCAAAGCTTCTTTTGCAGACCTGCACCAACGGCTCTTCTGAGCTGATGACTAATCTGTCCGCCTCGGTGGTAAATTCCCTGTTTAATCTGCAGCTGATGCGGATCAGCGGTGAAAATGGCGTGGCTGCTTTTGGTACGATCATGTATGCCAATTTTATCTTTAACGCCATCTTTTTTGGCTACTCCATTGGCAGCGCACCTATTGTCAGCTACCATTACGGTGCCGAAAATCATGGGGAATTAAAGAACATGTTCAAAAAGAGCCTGACGTTTGTGGGCTTCTGGGGGATTTTACTTGTCTGTCTGGCACAGATCATTGCCTCTCCGCTGGCTCACCTGTTTGCAGGCTACGATCCGGAACTGTGTGCCATGACCAGTCATGGTTTTCAATTATTTTCTAGAGCGTTTCTGCTCAGCGGACTGAATATTTTCGGCTCGGCATTCTTTACCGCCCTGAACAATGGTCTCTTATCTGCGCTGATTTCTTTTTTGCGTACGCTTGTTTTTCAGATGGCCGCAGTCCTTATCCTGCCGATGCTTTTTGGTCTGGACGGTATCTGGAACGCCGTGGCTGTGGCTGAGTTTCTGACCATGTTCGTTACGGTTTCGCTGCTGATCGGACAAAGAAAACGGTATAAATATGTGTAATTTAATATGTAAAATGCGGAGTGGTCATATAAATAGCTTTTCTCTGAAAAACATTATATCCAGAAGCATATGGAAGAATAGTGTTTGATCAGATGTATTTAAAGAAAGATGATCCATAAGACAATCATATTTGAAAATGACATATAACCATTGGGTCTCTTGTCATTTTAAAGAAAAAAAGCTGCAATCCTTCAAAAAATCTGTGCAAATTGCCGTTGAAGTCAGAAAACTTGCGTGCTATATTACATATAGAACAAAAAAACGACCGGCAACGGTCACACACTTAACAAAACCTCTTGTCGAAGGCTGCTAAGAATCAGATTTTTGGAGGAAAAGGTAAATGAATACTTTAAAAGCTGAAAAACGAAGCATGGACGTCAAGGCGAAAAAGCTGAGAAGAGAGGGATACGTCGTAGGCAACGTGTTCGGACGTGAAATTGAAGGCTCCATCCCGGTAAAGATGGACAAACTGGAAACAGAAAAATTCCTGAAAAAGAACCACAAAGGAAGCCAGATCATGCTGGATGTGGAAGGAACCCAGTACGATGTGCTGATTAAGGATGTGTTGTTTAATCCGATAGCAAACCGTGTGGACGAGATTGATTTTCAGGCATTGGTAAGCAATGAAATGGTACATTCTGTAGCCGAGATCGTTACAGTCAATCACGAGAAGATCAGTGAAGGTGCTCTGCAGCAGACATTGGAAGAAGTAGCTTATAAGGCTCTGCCGGCATACCTGATCGATGAGGTCAAGGTTGACGTAGGCCACATGAAGGTTGGTGATACGATCCGCGTCAAAGACCTGCCCATTGCTTCTGACGAGCATATCAAGATCACCACTGATCCGGATGCCATCGTTGCTACGGTAGCGGCTATTCACAATGTAGTACCGGATGACGCTCCGGCAGAGGATGAAGAAGAGAAAGCAAAATAATTCCTCTATAGTTGAATGCACGCAGATATATATTAAGTAAACTCTAATCGAATTTGGAATGACAGACAGCCGGGGAAATTTTCCGGCTGTTTTTGTCTAAGCTAATAGCGAAAAGACTATGACAGTATGTGATTGGTCTGCATAGAATAGGACAGATAAAAAACTTTAATAACAAAAATTAAAAAGATCATATTTGGAAAATAGTTGTAAATAAAAATATTGCTAGACGCGGTTATAAAAATATGATAAGGTAATCCTGCGATAAATAAAAATAAATAACGGTGTGCCCGGATAAGACATATCAGGAAGACTGCCAGACAGCATCTCTTTTAAAAGAGGGATGTTGTTCTGGCATTTTTTTATACCAGTTTTTCTGCATTATCGAAATATGGGGATATATGATCGGGCATGAGACTAAGAAAGGACAATCCAATGTACTTAATGATCGACAACTACGATTCTTTCGTATACAATCTCGCAAAATATATGGAAGAGCTGGGAGAGTCCGTGAAGCTGGTCAGGAATGACCGGATCAGCGCGGCCGATATAGAAAAAATGCTGGCAAGAGGTGATCTGGAGGGCATCATTCTTTCCCCCGGTCCCAAAAGTCCGAAGGACTGTGGAAATTGCCGTGATATTCTGCAGAAAATGGCGGGCCGTGTGCCGGTACTGGGTGTTTGCCTTGGGCACCAGATCATAGGCCACGTATTTGGCGCGGTGGTTCGCAAAGGTAAGCGTCCCATGCATGGAAAGGTGACCAGCATCAGAAACTACGGACAGGGGCTGTTCAAAAACCTGCCCCGGCAGTACGATGTGACCCGGTATCATTCTCTGATCGTAGATGACGAGAATTTTCCTCGGGAATTACAGATAGATGCCCGCTCTGAAGATGGCGTAATCATGGGTTTAAGTCATCGAACTATGCCCGTTTATGGTGTACAGTTTCATCCTGAAGCAGTCCTGACCCAGTACGGTCATGAACTTTTGAACAATTACACAAAAATTTGCAGAGAATGGTGGAGGACCCATGAAAACAGAAATTCGCAGGCTGTCTTTTTATAAAGAAGCAGCAGATATTTTTACAATGTACAGAAATCAGGATATGGCCGTATTTCTTGATTCCGCGCTGGAGAATCAGCTGGGCAGATATTCTGTGATTGGACTGCATCCCTATATTTTTTTGAAGGAAGAGGACGGCATCTGTTACCGTAACGGTGAAAAACAGTCAATTTCTTTTGAAGAAGCCATGGACAGAGAACTGGAAAAACGAAAAGATGACAATCCCACAGAGCTGCCTATGATCGCGGGTGCTATCGGCTATTTCAGTTACGATTACGGACGAAAATTCGAACAGATAAAAACAAGACATCCCAAAAAGATCCGCATGCCGGAGGCCATGTTTGTATTTTATGATTTGTTGATACTGGAAGACAAAAAGCGCAGGACACTTTATCTCACGGCGCGGGGAGAAACGGAGGATGCAGAAACTCTTTTAGATCAGGTGGAGCAGGAAATCTTTTTCTGCGAAGCGCAGGAAAAACCGGTTCGCCAGCACCATCTGGCAAAATTCACTCCGAATTTTGAAAAAGAAGAGTACAAGCAGACGGTACAACGCATGATCGATTATATCGTGGAAGGCGATATTTATATCACCAATATGACCCAGCAGCTGACCGTGGACAGCCAGAAGGATCCCTATGAGGTATATCGCTATCTGAGGACATACAATCCGGCTCCCTTTGCCGGATATCTCAACGGCGGCAATTTTCAGATCGTGGGCGCGTCCATGGAAAGATTTCTGCAGGTCAGAGACGGCGTTATTGAGACCCGTCCCATCAAAGGCACCCGAAAAAGAGGCAATACGCCCGAAGAAGATGCCGCATTGCGAAAGGAACTGCAGGAATCGTCAAAAGACAAGAGCGAGCTTCTGATGATCGTAGACCTGGAACGAAATGACCTGAATCATGTCTGCGAGCCGGGCAGCGTGCAGGTGACAGAGCATTTTGCCGTAGAAACCTATGCTACAGTCTTTCACCTGGTCACAACTATCATAGGAAAAATGAAGAAAAATTTGCCCTTTATGGATCTTATCCGCGCAGCATTTCCCGGAGGCTCCATCACCGGCGCCCCCAAGATCCGGGCCATGGAGATCATCGACGAGCTGGAACACGACCGCCGTGGTCTGTATACCGGATCCATGGGCTATATTTCCCTGGATGGCAGCTGCGATCTGAATATTGTGATCCGTACAGCTGTATATCAGAGCGGCCGCTATCATCTTGGCGTAGGCGGCGGCATCACCTGCGAATCAGAGCTGGAATTTGAATATGAAGAGACACTGCAGAAGGCGAAAGCCGTACTGGAAGCCATTTACGATGGGAGGGATATTGTATGCTGACACCGGATGAAGGCTACTACTTCGGCCTCGGCGCATTTGAGACCATTGCTGTAGAAGAGGGACGACCGATCTTTCTGGAAAAACATCTGCTACGCCTGAAAAAAGCTGCCGATTTCCTGAATATTCCGATGGATGAAAAGGCTATGTACGACAGAATACAGGCGCATTTAACTACAAGAGAAATGCAGATGGGGCGAAAAGTAATCAAAGTTATCCTGTCTGATAAGAATCTGACAGTGACTGCCAGAGAAAACATATACACAGATGAGCAGTACAATAAAGGGTTTCTCACAGACTTTTCCGCCGTGACAAGAAACGAGACCTCACCCTTTACCTACCACAAGACCCTGAATTATGGTGACTGCATCCGTGAAAAACGCTTGGCAAAACAGCGGGGCATCGATGAACCCATATTTCTCAATACAAAAGGAATGATCGCAGAAGGAGCCTGCACAAACGTCTTTTTTGTGCGCAACGGACAGCTGTACACCCCCGAAAAACGATGTGGCCTTCTGCCGGGAGTGCTGCGGTCTCATATTAGCGACAATTATGATGTGATAAAAGAAAAAATCTATCCTGCTGATATAGTCCGCTTTGATGAAATGTTTGTGACAAATTCATTGCTGGGAATAATGCCGGTGGTTTCATTGGGCAACTACCATTTCCCTTCACGCGAGACAGGAGACAGATTGCTGAATGAATATTGGCAATTCTGTAAATAAAATGACAGCACCAAAAAACAGGCACAGTTGAGGAACGGCGGCCCCTGCACATATGTATAAACATCGAGCGACTTTGCCGAGCACGACTTCGAGACTACAGGCTCGAAGCGATCGCAGGAGGAGCACGAGGGTTATACATATGTGCAGGGGCCGCCGTTCCTCAACTGTGCCGTCCGTAATACATATTTAAATCAAAGAACATCCCCCCATTATTTTTACCTTGATTTTACAAAAAAGTGATAGATGATATATAAAAACTTATTTAGATTAAAGTGTGTAAAAATAAAGTTGAGTATTAAATGACGACAGAAAGAGGTAATATGGAAAAATTAAGACAGAAAAAAGGATTCATCTGCGATATGGATGGTGTCATCTACCACGGCAATCAAATTCTTCCGGGAGTGAAGGAGTTTATAGACTGGCTTTACACAGAAGATAAGCAGTTTCTGTTTTTGACAAATTCCAGCTATCGTTCTCCGAAAGAACTCCAGAAAAAGCTGGAACGAATGGGACTGGATGTCAGTGAAGAGCATTTTTA
>CALZMS010000038.1 GCA_945788595.1 uncultured Lachnospiraceae bacterium | reverse complement strand
GGAAACGGATGGACAGGTCAGCCGCTGATCACCTCCTGGGATAAGGATCTCAGGCAGCATATGAATATGTATGACTGGGCAAAAGAGCAGAATACACTGACAGAGGTGATTTACGCTTCTCTTGACGGGTGCGTCTATTTTATGGAACTGGAGACGGGTAAGCCGACGCGGGAGGTATTGAATATCGGTTATGCCTTTAAAGGCGCGGGTGCGCTGGATCCGAGGGGATATCCTATACTGTATGTGGGGGCTGGTTATACCAGCAGCCAGGGAAATGCCAGGGTTTTTGTGATAAGCTTGCTGGATGGCAGTATTATGTATACGTTTGGCAATGATGAACCTTTTGCGGACAGAAGATGCTATTTTTTTGATTCATCGGCGCTGGTGGATGCAGAGACGGATACACTGATCTATCCGGGAGAAAGCGGTGTGCTGTATCTGGTGCATCTGAACACAGTGTACCATAAGGACGCAGGCACGCTGACGGTAGATCCGGATCATGTGGTGAAATGGAAGTACAGAGGTACCAGAACTTCTTCGCAGAAATACTGGCTGGGTATGGAAGACAGTGCGGCGGTTTACGATGGCTATCTGTTTGTGGCCGATAACGGCGGCAACCTGATGTGTCTGGATCTGAACACTCTGCAGCTTGTATGGGTACAGGATACCCTGGACGATACCAATGGTTCTCCGGTACTTTCTGTGGAGGACGGACATCTGTATCTGTATATCAGTCCATCTTTTCATCTGGGCTGGAGGAGCAGTTCTACCGCAGCTGTACCGATCTTCAAAATTGATGCGGAAGACGGCAGTATCGTTTGGCAGACGGAGTATGAATGTTATTCTGTGGAGGATGTATCCGGCGGAGTGCAGTCCACGGTCGCTCTTGGAAGAAATCAGCTGGAGGATTATATTTACTGTACTGTATCCAGAACCGGCGGTGTCAACAAAGGGGTACTGGTCTGTCTCGATAAGGAGACAGGAGCTATTGTGTGGGAGCATAGTGAACAGTATGCATGGTCTTCTCCGGTTTGTGTATATAATGAGGACGGTGAGGGGAACGTGCTGTACTGTACAAGCAGCGGAAAAATGTTTCTGATCAATGGATTGACCGGAGAAGAACGCTATTCCCTGAAGCTCAGTGATGGGGTTATTGAGTCTTCACCGGCGGTATATGGAAATATTGCGGTAGTCGGCATACGGGCCAACAAGATTTATGGTATTCGGCTGAAATAACAGAAGAGGAACAACGAGCCAGGAGAACAGGTTTTGCGACTCAGGGGATGAGTCACAAAAACAGTTTTCCTGGCTCGTTTGTCAGTGGCTATCAATTGTCGGCTTCGATTCCTGCTGTTTCAATAATAAATTTTACACTTCCGGAACCGTTGCCGGCTCCGTCGAAGGAAGTATAGGCTTTGTCGGCATCGGCAACTGCCTGCAGACGATCAAGCAGATTCTGAAGGTCATGATTTACCACATCGGACAGTTTCTGGATACCTTCTTTGTCAAATTCTTTCATTCCATCTGCCAGTTCTGTGGCACCGTCGAGGAGTTTTGTGGTGCCTTCTTTAAGGTCCTGACCGCCGTTTGCCAGCTTGCCGGTACCTTCTTTCAGTGCCGCAGCGCCGTCAGCCAATTGCCCAATGCCAAAGCCCAGCGTATCGGCACCGGATTTCAGGACGAGACCGCCGGTCAGAAGATCAGCGGAGCCTTTGGAAAGTGCCAAAGCACCGTCTGTCAGCTGCCTGTTGTTGGCGACAAGGATATTGGCTCCGGTCTTCAGGTTTTGACTGCCTGTTTTCAGCTGGTCAGCGCCTGAAGCCAGCTGGCTGGTTCCTTCACTGAGAGTAGAAGCGCCCTGGGCAAGAGAAGCAATACCGCTGCTTAAAGAGACTGTACCGGAATACAGGGAATCTGCGGCAGCACATAGTTTCTGATCATTGCTGTTGTCTTCACCACAGAGACTGTCAGCCCCTGCTTTTAGCTGCCCGACAGCTGCCTGCAGGTTTTTTGCTGTTTCTGAGAAATTTTTTAAAGGTGCTGCAGAAGTTTCCAGTGTTTCTGCCCCTTCCTGAAGCTTTTTGGCACTGGATACGGCCTGATCGGCTCCGTTTTCCAGAGCATTAATATCTGCTTCGGTCTGGCTCAGATCCTGTTTGGCAAGTTCTTGGGAAACAGCCTGTAATTGCTGTTTTGTATCTTCGAGCTCTTTGATGGCTTCTTCATTGTTGGTATCATCGGTAATGGTAATGGAAGGCGAAGTCTGTACTTTGGCATCAGTATAAGTCAGTTCGCTGAGAACGTCTGTGATGACGTCCTGATCTACACCGGCAGCTTCCAGTTTTGCTTTGACGGCCGCTTTTTTGGCGTCCATCTGTTCTGCGGCGTATTGATTTACTTTTTCGTTTTCCAGAGTAACAGCATTTTGTGCCTGTTCTGTGGCGGTGTTGTTTGCCTGCTCGGTATTTACCGTAACTTTCAGTTTTTGGGCTGCAGTTATGGCACCCTGTACAAGATCCTGAGAAGTCTGCAGGGCATCGGATAGATCATTGACGGCTGCGTTCAGGCTGGAAGCATTGTTTTTGACTTGCTGTGCGCCGGATTGCAGGGAGGAAGCGCCTTCGGCCAATTGTTTTGCCCCTTTTGTCAGGGTATCTATGGCATCGGGCAGATCTTTGGCTTTGCCAAGACTTGCATCCAGCTGGCTGTCCAGCTGATGAATGCCGGATTGCAGGGAAGCAGCTCCTGTTGTATAAGACTGAATACCGTCTTTCAGGGAAGCACTGCCTTCCTGGAGAGATGAACCACCCTGGGCCAGGGAGGACACACCTTCGGTCAGTGCCTCTTTTTGACTGTTTAATTGATCGATACCATTTTTTAACTGTGTGACACCCTGATCTACCTGATCGATACCTGTGCTCAGCTGGGATGCGCCTGCGGTGTAGTCATTTATACCGGTTTCCAGCGAAGAAGCTCCTGTTTGCAGGGATTTCATACCGGCAACCAGTGCATCTACACCGTCCAGCAGCTCTCCTTTTTTGCTGTTCATGGTATCAATACCATCTTTGAGCTGTCCGGCACCGTCATCGGCACTGTTTAAACCATCGACAAAATCAGAGGCAGAGCTGTCCAGTGTTTCGATGCCTTCCTGCAGTCTGGAGCTTCCGTCTACCAGCAGAGCAGAGGCATCTGTCAGTTCATCAATGCTGTCCTTTAGATCATCCAGGGACTGAATATTATCCAGACCAAGGTCGCTTAAGGTTCCCGTTGTGGCTATGGTAGCGGTGAGAGCCAGGGAAAAATTCTGCACATCTGTTGTGATTTCTACGTAATCCGGAATCTCAAGGGCATCAAGGTCTTCGAGATCGGAAAGTTTGAGGCTGTCTGCCAGACCGGGCAGTCCCACGCCCATGACGATCTGATTTTTGCCCTCGGAGATGACTTTTCCATTGGTCACTTCTACATTGGAGAATGTATCTGTGGGAAGGATCATGCCTGTGACCATAAGGAAGGGGGTGTGGATCGTTTCCTGTTTCCCGTTGACATGCATGGTTTGCTGGGAGTGATTTTCATAGTCGATACGAATCTTAACCTTACCACTTTTTCCGGCCAGTTGTGATGGAGAAATCTCTTTTCCATCCAGATAGTAGGTGAGCTTTACGGAAACGGGAAGCTCGGCGTCGGTGGTTCCCTGGTAGTAGATATCGTTTCCATCGGCGGCCCAGGTAATGGTGCCGTCGCTGTTCTGGGTGAAGGTTTCGTCTCCTTTGACGTTCTGGATATCCTCAAGAGAAGTGGTATCTGTCAGTGAAGCGTCGCCGGAAGCGTTTTTCAGCCAGTTACTGACGATGATGTTGTCGGTATTTCCTGTTTCATCAGCGTTTACATATACGGTCTGGTCTTTCTCCGGCACGGCGGCCCATACGGTGGTCACCGGCAGGGAGACGGAAAGTGTGAAAGCCATTCCGGCCAGCAGAGCCTGAACCTGTTTCTTTTTCATGGTGTAGTTACCTCCTGTTTTTTGTTTTATGTCATAACTATTTATGCGAGAATTATTTGCAGATAAATGCATTTACTCTGCAAAAATATTGAAAAAAATGGTTTTGCATTAGTTGTTTGGGGCTGCGAGTTTATGGTGCTTTTTGTGGTTTAAAGTTTTACATATTTGATTTTAAGCATCCACAGTTGCTTTAACGTGTTTACCATGCAGGCGGAAATTTCTGCTGGTTTTGCAGATCAGTCCGTCAAATACCCAGTACATGGCCGGCATGAACAGAAGCACGCAGCACATACTGATCAGGGCGCCTCTGGCCATCAGAAGGCAAAGGGAGCTGATCATATCGATCTGGGAGTACATGCCCACGCCAAAGGTGGCGGCGAAAAAGCCGACAGCAGATATAATGATGGAACGCATGCTGGTGCTGTGGGCTATGGAAATGGCTTCCTCTTTGCTCTTTCCTGCGCCGCGTTCTTTTTCGTACCGGCTGGTCATCAGGATCGCGTAGTCTACGGTGGAACCTAGCTGGATCGTACCGATGACGATGGACGCGATAAAGGGCAGTACCGATCCTGTCAGATAGGGGATACCCATATTGATGAAGATGGCGCCCTCGATGACCATGACCAGAATCACTGGCAGGGATATGGATTTAAATACCAGCAGAATAATAAAGAATACAGCCAGAATGGATACAGCGCTTACTACCTTGAAATCGTGATTGGTGATCTCGATCAGATCCTTGGTACAGGGAGCCTCCCCTACCAGCATGCCGTCTGGATCATAGCTTTTCAGTATCGAATTCAGCTCGTTGATTTCCTGATTGACCTCGTCGGAAGCTACGGCATATTCGTTCATGACCAGCATCAGCTCGTAGTTGTCGCTTTCCAGGATTTCCTTGATATCGTCGGGAATCATGATCTGGGGAAGACCGGGGCCGATCAGGCTTTCCAGGCCCAATATGTTTTTGACACCGTCCACCTTTTCCATTTCATCGATCATCTTGTATTTCTGCTTTTCATTCATGTCTTTGTCCAGAAGGATCATATGGGCAGCACCCATGTCGTATTCCTCCTGCAGCTTTGTATTGGCCTGGATGCTGGGCAGATCTTTCGGCAGACTGGAATCCAGATTGTAGTACACGCTTGTGTGGGCCTGGAACCAGGCAAAGGGGACAAAAAGTGCCACAAAAAGGATGGCAAACAGTGTGTGATGTCTGACAATAAATTTTGACAATCCCGGCAGGTTGGGGATTAGCTGGCGATGCCTTGTTTTTTCCAGTGCTTTATCAAAAATCATGATCATGGACGGCAGGATAGTTACGCAGCAGAGTACGCCGAAGGCGACACCTTTCATCATAACGATGCCCAGATCCAGCCCAAGGGTAAAGCTCATAAAGCACAGGGCCAGGAAACCGGCGATGGTGGTGATGGAACTGCCGACCACAGATTTGATGGTGGCGGCGATGGCTTTTGCCATGGCTTCATGATGGTCATCCGGCAGATTCTTTAGCTGTTCCTGGTAGCTGTGCCACAGGAAAATGGAATAATCCATGGTTACGCCAAGCTGCAGGACGGCACAGAGAGCCTTGGTAATATAGGAAATTTCTCCGGTAAGGATATTGGTGCCCAGATTGTATATAACTGCCATACCAATACTCACCAGAAACAGTACAGGAATCAGGAAGGATTCCATGGTCAGTGCCAGTACAATGGCCAGAAGCAGTACGGCAATAACGACGTAAATAATGACTTCCTGCTCCGCCAGATCCTTCGTATCGGTGACTACAGCGGACATACTGCTTAGGAAGCACTGTTTGTCGGCAAGGCTACGGATATCTTTGATGGCCTGCATGGTTTCGTCTGCGGAGGTTGTTGTATCAAAAATGATAAACATTAGTGTGGAATCGTCTGCGTTAAAGGCATCCCGTATTTTGTCCGGCAGCATTTCCATAGGAAGACGGATGTCGGCAATACTGTCGTACCAGACTACTTTGGCTACGTGGTCAACGTTTTCAATTTTTTTCTTTAGTGCGGACACATCCTTATTTTCCATGCCTTCGCAGATAAACATGGAGTAGGCGCCTGTGCCGAATTCATCGACCAGAATATCCTGGCCCTTCATGGTTTCGATTTCTCCCGGCAGATAGGAGAGGATATCATAATTTACGCGGGTGTTCAGATATCCGATGGATGCCGGAATCAGCAGCAGAAGACTGATGATAAAAATCGGAATGCGGTATTTTACTATTTTTCTGCCAAGCTTTTCCATTTGGAACTCTCCTTTTTTATGATGATAAATTAATGACCAATGGTCATATCTTGTTATATATCAAAAGTGACTAATGGTCAATAATAAAAAGGACTAAAAATGACCATAAGTCATTTTACACATTTATTCAATATGACGGTTTTGGAAAAGTGTTCCTGTTTGGGGTTGATTTTTGGGAAAGAATTTTCCTATAATAGACACAACCTTGCAAAATGTGGCAGAGAGGAGAGCTGTCAGATATGGGAAAAGTGGAAAATAAAAAACAGCAGAAAAGGGATTCTCTTTTGGAATCGGCTTTTTCTCTGTTTATTGATCATGGATTTAATAAGACTTCTATTTCTGATATTGTGAATCAGGCCGGTGTGGCAAAGGGAACGTTTTATCTTTATTTTAAGGATAAATACGATATCCGCAATCATCTGATCGGTCATAAGGCCCATCAGGTGTTTCTGGCGGCTTATGAGGAGCTTCTGGAACATCCGGAACTTTCGGATTTTGAGATGCAGGTGTTGTTTATGATCGACCGTATTCTGGACCAGCTTGCGGCCAATCATGATCTGGTGAAGCTGTTATCGAAGCATTTAAGCTGGGGGTTTTTTAAGGATTCGCTGTTTTTTACCCCGGGGGATGAGGAACCGGCGATCTATACGATCTATGAGGAATTGATGGCTAAGGCAGAGCATACCTACAAAACACCGGAGCTGATGATGTATCTGATCCTGGAAATGATCAGCGGCGCCAGCTACAATGTGATCCTGTATCAGCAGCCAGTGACGCTGGCGGAGTTAAAGCCGCATCTGTTCGAGACGGTCAAAGGAATTATGAGGCAGTACAGGGAAACTTAGAAAAATCTTCTCTTTACTTTTGTATAGCAGTGTGATAGTATAGCACTTGAACAATTGATAAAAAACATATCCCGTTGAAGCAGCCAGAATCTTTTTGGAAACCGGTTGTGGAGGGCGCTTTGGAGAATCCCATTAAATTGGGTGCCGACGGTGTAAGGTGCAAAGACGCACTGAATCTCTCAGGCAAAAGAACAGGGCTGGTTGTTTCTACCAACATATTTAGATAGAAATGAAATTGCCGCAGTTTTTTTGAGCCACTGATATTCAGTGGCTCTATTTTTTTGCCAAGTATATCAATGAATGGCATAGTAGCCCATTTTTGATTGCCAGGTATATCAAAATGGCTCAGTGAACTATTTTGATTCTCTGAAGTAGGACAACAAAGGAGGAAAGAGTATGTTACTGTCCATCGTACAGACGATTAATGCTTACCTTTCAGATTACATTCTGGTATTTCTGCTGGTGGCCGTTGGTCTGTGGTATTCCATCAAAACAAGATTTGTGCAGGTTCGCTGCTTTGGCGAAGGCCTGAGAAAGACCTTTGGAGAGCTGACTTTGTTTGGTAAAAAGCATGA
>CALZMS010000037.1 GCA_945788595.1 uncultured Lachnospiraceae bacterium | reverse complement strand
CTTTTAGTAATAATATCTTCTTCACCAAATACACCGTAAAACAGTGTCACCTTCATCCCGTTTACCGCATCCCGCAGAATGATTATAAGGGTATCCGCCTCCGTTTCTTGTGCAAAGGCACTGGGAAGGCGGTTCAGGCGATATTTTCCGGCACAGATCTCGTGAGAAACGTACACAAGATCGCTCGCAATGGTCTTGTCCGGATTTTCCACCCAGAGAGCCACATTGCGGTAATCTCCGCTTCCCCAGTAAGGATATTCCTGGGGAAGCACGTCGAGAGAATAGGTACGGGTTTTAGCTTCTTCTGCCGGATTTCCGGCAAAGCTTCGGTCCATATAAGTCAACAGATAATCCATATTCTGCCCAACCTTTGCCCCGTAATACAGATGCAGCAGATGACCGTACTTATCAATTTTCATCTGGTAGGCAGTATTTTTTGTTTCGATAGTAAATATTTTTGCGCAGGGTTCAAAAAAAATTGCCATATTTAACCTTCTCTTTCTGTATCCGTTTTTATTCTCACAGATACTTGCTGTTTTCTACTATGTCTGTACAGCACTTTCAAGACGTCTATTTTACATTTGCTCAGTACTCTTAAGCCTCTTATACTATCTGCATTCGTTCAGTACCCCTAAGGCATCATTATTTTCCAGTGTCTGCACAGGCTTTCTTTCATATTACTACTTCACGGCACCGTTTACCACACCGTTTAAGATCTGTTTCTGACAGATCACATAGAAGATCAGAATCGGGATCAGAGACAGCAGGTAAGAAGCAAAGGCCAGATTATAGTTTGTACCAAACTGAGTCTGGAAGTTCAGCTGTGCCAGCGGCAATGTATTGGTACCGGATCCGGCCATGATGACTAACGGTGTCATGACATCGTTCCACACCGCCAATGCTGTGATAACCGCAACAGTAGCATGCATTGGCTTCATGATGGGGAAAATAATGCTCCAGTATGTTTTCCAGGTAGAAGCACCGTCCACTCTGGCTGCCTCCTCCAGTGCTGTGGGAATATTTACCAGATAACCGGAGTACAAAAGGATATTCATGGGCATATAGAAAACCACATACAGAAGGATCACGCCCCCCCAGTTACCCAGATGCATCACTGCCGTCTGTTTGGCCAGAGGCATCATCAGGATAGCGAAGGGAACGAACATACCGCTGACGATAAACAGATAGATAAAATTGTAAAATTTACTTTTCGCTCTTGTTCTTCCCAGCACATAACCGATCATGGAATGAAGCAGGATACACAATACAATCGTAATACTGGTGATCAGTAAGCTGTATCCCAGGGAATGCCAGAAATCGGTGATCTCCATAGCCTGACGGAAATTGTCAAGGCTCCAGGATTTCGGCAGGGAAAGAATACCGCTGATGGTCGTTGTCATATCCGAAGGATTCTTAAAAGCGATCACGATGGTCATATACAGCGGAAAAATAATGGTGGACAGGCCAAGGATGAGAAGCACCATCACCGGCCAGTTAGCTTTTATATTTTCTTTCGCTTTCATTACAGCTGTTCCTCCTTCTTACTGGAAAATCTCATCTGCAGCACGGAGATGGTTACGATCACGATAAAGAATACCACGGCGTTGGCGCTCTGAAAACCGAACTGTCCGCCGGCCATACCGTTTTTATAGATCAGGTAAGAAATTGATTCTGTACTCTGTGCAGGACCACCCTGAGTCAAAGCCATGATCTGATCAAATACCATCAGGAAGTTTTTGACACTCAGTACCATGTTGATAGTGAAGAACGGAATGATCAGCGGGAATGTCAGATTCTTAAATCTGGCCCATCCTGTGGCACCGTCCAGATCACCGGCCTCGTAAACCTCTTCCGGCACTGTCTGCAGACCGGAAATATAGATGATCGTATTCATGGCGATAGCCTGCCATGCACAGACGATCAGCACACCGATCCAGGCTGTCTTGGTATTGGAAAGAATGCTGGTGCTTAAAGCATCTGTGCCAAGCATCTGGAAGAATGCAGGCATAATATAGGTAAAGAAATAATTGAAAATATAGCCGACAACCAGAGAGCCGAGAATATTCGGCAGGAAATAGGCTGCCCGGAAAAAGCTTTTTGCGCGGATCTTGCTGTTTAATGCCAGCGCCAGGATCAGGCTGATCACGTTGACTACAATGGTAGAACCGATGGCCAGCTTGATGGTAAACAGATAGGATTTACCTACACGGAGATCTTGGAACAGATCGATATAGTTTCTAAGTCCCACATAATCGTAGCTTCCAAAGCCTCTGGAATTGGTAAAGCTGTAGATCACACCCTGGATCAGCGGGATCGTATTAAAGCAGATGAACAGCGCCAGGATCGGCAGCGTCATCAAAAGATATGTGCGTTTTTTCTCATTTTTCATCACGGGCTGCCTCCTTATTCATTTCCATGCTCTGCTTCGTAATCTTGTACCATCTTAATGATATCCCGGTTATATCTGATCCAGTTGGTATCGAAGGTCTCGAGGAATTTATCGGTATCTTTTTCGATCAGATAGGTCTGCAAAAGTGCATCCACCGCCATCTCGGAAGGATAATAGTGATCCTGATAGTCCGTCATATTTCCGGCCTGAATGTACTCGCTCATACCGTCCAGCATGGGGGCCAGCCTGAAATCGCCCTGCTTACAGGGAACAGCGTTCTGGTCATCGATGTACTGCTGAAGATTTTCGTCCGCCAGCAGAAAATCCAGTACCTCATAGGCTGCCTCTTTGTTTTTGCAGGCTGCAGTCACACAGAACTGAAGGTCGATACCGGAGTTCAGGGTATTCTGCTCTTTGGTATCTCCGGCGGGGAATACGAAGGAATCGATATTCATATCCGGATTTACCGACTTGATCTGCGGTACAGCGTAGCTTCCGATGGTGTACATGGCAGATTCACCGTTGGCAAAGGCCGTACAGGCATCGTTGTAACCGTAGGCAAAGGGATCGGACTGACCGTACTTAAGTAGCTGGAGATATTTCTCGGCGGTCTCACGGTACTGCTCGGTAAAGGTGGCTTCGCCGCGGTTCACCTGTCTGGCCGCGTCAGCGTCTGCCAGATCCACCGCCATGGCATTCCAGGGTGCCAGACAGGTCCAGGTATCCTTAAAGCCAAAGTAAAACGGCTGTTCTCCGTCTGCCTTGATCTGTTCACACAAATCCAGAAGTTCCTGCCAGGTGTTAGGAATCTGCCAGCCGTGTTCCTCGAACATATCCCGGTTGTACAGGATACCGGCTGCATTGGCCACATAGGGTACCGCAAAGTTTCCTTCCACCGGAACCAGCTCCAGTGCCTCATCAATGGCTATATACGCCGGTGTAATGTCTTTGAGTCCCTCATAGTCGGACACATCCGCCAGGATCTTTGCATCCACATAGTAGGAATAGTTGATGTCGCCGCCGATACCGATGATATCCGGATAATCCTCACGGATAAACCGGGTTCTCAGAATCGTAGAGGCATCGTTGGGAGAGTTGATGGTCAGATGAATGTTGTCATGAGACTCATTAAAGGCTTTTTCAACCTTTTCAAAATAGTTGGCTGCTTCCGGCTTATACTGCACGATCTCGATCTCTGTCACGCCTTCTTTTGCGGAGCTGCCACAGCCCGTAAAAGATACAGCGCCCAGGACAACACATCCGGCATATAGCAGGTTTTTTGCATGTTTTCCTTTCATAGTGCTCTTCTCCTTTTTTTGATAACCCGATTATACCATCCAAAATGCTTTCTATAAATGGCGCTTTTCTAGTGTTTTTATGCCTTTTTTCTACTTTAAATCCCTATATTGAAAAACATATAGCATTTTGGTATATTTGTTTAAAAAGGGCATGGAGGCAGATTATGAGCGAAGTATTATTCCAGGTGTTTCCCAGCGAAAATTTTATTGATTTAGGCCTGTACCAGTTCGGCTGGGAACAGTGCGATCCCGGCCATTCCTTCGGCCCCGTCGCCCGCAACCACTATCTGTTCCACTATATCATTTCCGGCACCGGCACATTATATGCCATGAACGCTACTGGTGAATCTGTGGTGTACTCTGTAAAAAGCGGACAGGGCTTTATGATCTTTCCCGGCCAGATCTGCACCTATATTGCCGATCAGGAGCATCCCTGGGAATACACCTGGATTGAATTTGACGGGCTGCACGCCCGGGAAACGGTGGAGCTTTCCGGTCTGTCGGTCAACCATCCGGTCTATAAAGCCAGATTTAAGGATATTGCTCTGGAGATGAAAGAAGAAATGCTCTACATCGCCAATCATGGAAAGTCCTCTTCCTTTCATCTGATCGGCCATCTATATCTGTTTATTGATGCTTTCGTGCGATCCTCACGGGAAACAAAGGTTACCAGAGGAAACTCAGTGCAGGACTTCTATATTAAAGAAGCCATAACCTTTATCGAGCAGAATTTCCAGAATGAGATCACGGTGGAGGATATCGCTGACTTCTGTGGTCTGAACCGCAGCTATTTCGGAAAGATTTTTCGGGAAAGTATAGGAAAAACACCTCAGGAATTTCTGATTTCCTATCGGATGTCGAAGGCCACGGAGCTTCTGCGGCTGACGTCACTGTCCATTGGGGATATTGCTAAAGCTGTGGGATATGCTAATCCGCTGCATTTTTCCCGGGCTTTTAAGAATGTGCATGGATGTTCACCGAGGGAGTGGAGAGGGGAACATGTGATGGGGTGAGTTATGAAAGCAATCTGAGTCTGGCTGGCTGTAATTCTGGCAGATTAGGGTTGCTTTTTTGTCGCCCGAAATATATACTTATACTATATTTTATATTTTAATATATTTCTCCGAGCAGCCGGGGGACGTGCTCTCACCTATTCTGAGATCTGACGGAAGGAGGTGATTATTATGAGTACATATGAGGAATTCATGATTTTGTTGGCTACAGCAAGTTTGATCGTTGCAATTCTGAATTTTGCACATAAAAAATAGCCGTCCTGCTCCTGACAAAGTAGATGGCTATTTTTTAACTCTTCGCCAGGACAGGTGAGCGCCTTCACCTTCCGGCTGTTCTGACAAGTGTATTATATCTCAACAGTATATATTTTGTCAAATGATATATAGTATTTCCATAATATATTTACCTGGGTCGTCAAAATTTTCCGAAGTTTTATTATTTTTTTAATGACAAACATTTTTTCATATGCTATAATGTATTTGTTTGGGGCATTAGCGCAGTTGGGAGCGCGCCACACTGGCAGTGTGGAGGCCACGGGTTCAAGTCCCGTATGCTCCATTCTCTGAAGTCGTGAGATTCTTTGAAATCAAGGAATTCACGGCTTTTTTTAATAAGACATATTAAATCCATACACTTGTTTGCACTCTGAGATACCTTATAAAAAAGTCATCCATCTTGTCACCTTTTCTTCTTTCCCCCATATAGTAAAGAAAAAAGGAGCTTTTCCATGCAAAATAAACCTCATGAATGCGACAAACAGGAGCATGTTCACGAGCTGACTGGCAGTACCATGATTTTCAGAGAATGCGGTGAATGCCACAATCACAGATTCTGCACCGTGACCGGTGAAGCAAAATACACCCCGGACAAAAAGGACCACTACCACGAAGTGAAATTCCGCACGGATTTTTCAGATAAACATTACCACGAATTCTGCGGCAGAACCTCCGGAGCTCACGATGTAGGTAACGGAAAACATATACACTTTATCAGGGACTTTACCAGAGAGGAAGATAATCACAGACATAAATTCCAGGCGGCTACGCTGATCGACAGTCCGACAGACTGCAAGTAAAAAAGCAGCCGTTGTACAGAAGCTGATATGCAAACAGCCTGCCGGACCCCCGGCAAGCTGTACCATTTATCATCCAAATATATTTTCTGTTCAGCCTTACGCTTCTGTTGCCAGATACTTTTTCAATCTGGTCCACACCAGCCAGGCGATGACACTGCCGATAGCCGCTGTGATCAGCTGCGTCACAGAGAAAGAAGCTTTGGCTGCCATCTGCATCTTCTCCGGCACACCGCTGCCAAAAACGGGCAGCACTACATACCATACCGTCAGCCACAAAAATCCTGCTTTTAGGCAGGAACCAATAGCCAGGCCCAGCGGAAGCATTTTGTTTCTGAACAGCCAGGCTGATACCGCGATCAGGGCATTGCCGATCATGATCACCGGAAGCATTGCCGGTACAGCATTCACAATGGGAGTCGCACCAATCAGCATGGCGGCCAGCGGAGCCACCACAGCGATAAGCACCCCACTGTACCATCCGCAGCTTAAAGATGCCAGAATCAGGATCGCATTTACCATGGGTCCGGTGATATATACAGAAATTCCTTTTAACAGCTGAAAGACCAGACACAGCGCCAGAAGTATTCCCGTCTGCACCAGTTTCTTTGTTGTCATTCTCTTTTCTGCCATATCTATTCCTCCATCTTTTTTTCACTTTTATCAAATTGTTCCAGATCCGGGATCCAGTCCGCATAGGTGGTGTTCGCCGCCTGGGCAAAATCTGCCGCTTTCTGGGATTCCGTCAGTGCCTGCGCAGCCTTATTGATTGGACGCAGAGTACCCGCTCCGGCGATACATCCACCGGGACAAGCCATACCTTCCAGCAGATACCCGTTATATTTGCCTGCTTTTGCCAGCATCAGCATCTTTTTACAGTTATCCAGTCCCTCTGCACTGACTACTTTTACTTCCCGGCTGGGATCCAGCTTCTTAATATAATTGACCACAGCTTTGGCCACACCGCCGCTGGCAGCAAAGCCACGGCCGTCACCGCTGGCCTCTCTAAGAGGCTTATCCTCCGGCAGATCCGCAAAGAAGATTTCCTTTGCATTAAACATACCGGCTACCTCTTCAAAGGTCAGCACGAAATCCACATAACTCTTCACACTTCTGCGGCTGGCCTCCAATTTCTTCGCCGCGCAGGGACCTACAAAGGCAATTTTGCAGTCCGGATGTTTTTTCTTGATCAGGCGGGCCGTCAATACCATAGGAGTCAGTGCCATGGAAATATTATCTGCCAGCTGGGGGAAGGATTTCTTCGCCATCATTGCCCAGGCCGGGCAACAACTGGTAGCCATAAAGGGCATCTTTTCCGGTACTTCTTCCATAAAATCATGAGCCTCTTCGATGGTACACAGGTCTGCTCCCACGGCAACCTCTGCCACATCGGTAAAGCCTAAGGCCTTGAATCCCGAACGAATCTTTGTCTCTGTCATTTCCGGGCCGAACTGTCCCGCAATGGCCGGTGCCACAATGGCATACACCGGGGTATCGCTCTGAATAGCTTTGATGGTCTGGTAGATCTGGCCCTTGTCCACAATGGCACTGAAGGGACAGTTCACCAGGCACATGCCGCAGGATACACATTTATCCTGATCAATCTCCGCTCTGCCATATTCATCTGAGTGAATGGCACCCATACCGCAGGCCTTGGCGCAGGGTCTCTCCTGCTTGATGATGGCATTATAGGAACAGGCATCCATACATTTGCCGCACTTGATGCATTTTTCCGGGTCGATCTGGGATTTACCGTGAACGATACTGATAGCATCCTTTGGGCACACTTCCTTACAGGGATGCTCCAGGCAGCCCTGACAGCCGTCCGTCACATAAACTCTTTTTTCCGGGCAGGCATGGCAGGCAAATTTGATGATATTGATCAGCGGCGGTTCATAATATTTCTCCTCGATCATACTTTCATCCAGACCTTTTGAGAT
>CALZMS010000036.1 GCA_945788595.1 uncultured Lachnospiraceae bacterium | reverse complement strand
TCGTTGCCATCGACTATGATCCCGGTGCCAGCGAGGTTAACCAGCTGAACCGTATCAAGCTGATGCTGTCTACGGCGATGAAGAATCTGGAGAAGGAAAAGTAAATAGAGATACCGCCAATAAATGTAAAAAACACAGGGTCCATCAACTACTGACTGATTGATGGATCCTGTGTTTTTATTTAATAAGACAACTTTTGGACTATTTTTGAAATTATCTATTTTTTTAATCCAATTATCTGCACATTTTAAACTACTTTTTTGGATGTTTTGGTTCGGAGGATTCTCATTTCATCCAATTGCCTCTTGCAACTGTGCTTTTGGGTGTTTTTCACTATTTTCAGCATTCTACGCCGTATTCTTCACGGACAAATTTCTTAAATGCGGGGATGGATCTCTTCACTTTGTCTGTGTCGATGCAGTAGGCCATGCGGAAGTAGCCCGGGCAACCGAAGCTGTCCGCCGGAACGAGGATCAGGTCATACTTTTTGGCTTTCATACAAAATGCGTTGGCATCCTCTTCCAAAGCTTTCGGGAAGATATAGAAGGTTCCGCCGGGTTTCACTACGGTGAAGCCCATTTCTTTCAGCGCATCGTAGAGCAGATTCATATTTGTCTCATATACAGACAGATCACTGGTCTCGTCGATCACTCTGGCCACGGCCAGCTGAGAAGTTGAAGTCGGGCAGTTATGGCCGATGCCGCGGCTGATCTGTCCCATGATCACGGCCAGGATATCTGCGTCTGTACATCTCGGATTTACAGCTACATAACCGATACGCTCGCCCGGCAGGGATAGACTCTTGGAGAAGGAATAGCAGGACAGCGTATTGTCATAAAATTTGCTCGGGTACGGGGAATCTGCGCCCTCAAATACGATCTCACGGTACGGTTCGTCCGAGATCAGGAAAATATCATGGCCATATTCTTTCTGCTTAGCTTCCAGAATGGCAGCCAGCTTCTTGATGGTTTCTGTACTGTATACAATACCGGAAGGGTTGTTCGGCGTATTTATCAGAACGGCCATGGTCTTTTCGTTCAGTGTATCCTCAAAAGCTGCAAAATTAATCTGGAAGGTCTCGGTATCCGCAGGAACCACACGCATCACAGCACCTGTTCTGCCGATATATTCTCTATATTCCGGGAAAAACGGTGCAAATACGATGATCTCATCTCCCGGCTCAGTTACCAGACGAAACGCATGAGCCAGTGCTCCGGCAGCGCCAATAGCCATGAAAATATGTTTTGTATCGTAATCCATGCCAAAACGACGGTTCAGGCTCTCTGCCACTGTCTTTCTGACTTCTTCGATACCAAGAGACGGGCTGTAGCCGTGAATAGCCATGGGATTCTCATTTTTATACATGTCAATCACGGTATCGGTATAATCCTGCGTACAGGGAACGCTGGGATTGCCCAGGCTGTAATCAAAGACATTTTCATAACCGATCTCTTTTCCCCGGGCTGTGGCATATTCACTGAGTTCCCGGATAACGGATTTGCCCTGTAACATTTTCTTGTAGCTTTCGTTGATCATTGTATTTATCCTCTTTTCACATTATTTCATTGTGATATACTCCCACCACTACCCATTTAACTTGAAGTGGGGCTTACTCAAACTCTATTAAGCCAAGTATCATTAAAACCGGTGGAGCATTACAGTTTTATTTTAGAATGAGCTGTCCTTCATTACCATATAAAATAGAAAATCTAACCTGCTGATCTGCATATTATCACTTCATCAGCTTTAATTTCACCGCAATTTTCACCAGATAGCTTCCACCCGGGAATCTTCTGAGAAGCGACTTCGACGGTTTTGCAATCACCAGATAGGCTACACCATAAACGATCACCGCAATCAGAATCGCCGGAATCAGGCAGATCACGTTGGAACTGATCACCATATGCAGGCCATAATATACAGCCACTGCCGCCACCCCCATAAGTATAGAAGCCGCCAGCGGTTTTCCAAACATACCGCAGATATCCATATGATATCCCAGAAGCTTTGTCACACTGCGTCCGTTCAGAATACACATTGCCAGAGAATAAGCGATGGTGGCAAACAGCACACTGTAAATGCCCAGTTCTGTAAACTTAGCCAGTACTGCCAGCACTGCCACATTGATCACCAGTGAGACAGTGGCATGGCGCACCGGTATAGCCGGCTTGCCAATCCCCTGCAGCACACCGTTGGTGATGGTGGACAAGGAATAAAAGATCACGGATACAGAGCCCATCATCAGAAGCTTTCCTGCCATGGCTGTAGTGGTCGGAAACAGAAGATGCATAATGGGATCTGCCAGAACACCCATACCTACGGCCGCCGGAATACACAGAAACATGGTCATCTGTATTGCTTCGTTGATCTTATGTCTGGCTTCCTTCACATTTCCCGTGGCAAAATTACCGGAAATAGAGGGCAGAACCGCTGTGGATGCCGCATTGGCCAGCGCAATGGGAATGTTGATCATGACCATATACTGTCCGGAAAAAATGCCGTACTGAATATTAATGTCGTCCGCTGCCCATCCATTTGACATCATGATGGGTGCAAAAAAAGACTGATCAAGATATGAACTCAGGTTATAAATACATGTACTGAAAATAACCGGCGTCACCATCAGAAGGATCGTCCGGAAAATTTCTTTATAGGAATCTTCCACACCGGAAACATCCGAGGCTATTCGCTTCTGAATAGATTTCCGGTTTACCGCGAAGACAAACAGCATAAAAATCACACCCGCCAATACTCCGGCTCCGGTCCCCAGTGTACCGCCGGCAGCACCGTAGATGGCCTCCTCTGTCTCCGTGGAAGCAAACCACTCGATAAACAGCCAGGCTGCGCCCACGCTGACAATAGCATTGATCAGCTGTTCAATGATCTGACTGATGGATGTAGGGGTCATGGTTCCATGGGCCTGAAAATATCCGCGCATAACACCAAGGATAGCACAGAGAAAAATCGTCGGCGCCAGCACTTTTAAAGCCAGCAGCGCATTTTCACCACCGGCAGGCAGCAGAAAGCGACCGCCGAACCATGCGGCCAGTGCCGCAATACCGCCCACGATACATGCATAGATCAGGGCTCCCTTGAACAGCTTATTGGCATTTCTGTACTGTTTCAGCGCGATTCTCTCTGCCATCAGCTTAGAGATAGCCATGGGAATACTGTAAGATGAAACCAGCAGCAATATGCTATACACTGTATAAGCGTAGCCATAATAGCCATTTCCCAGATCTCCGATGATCTCCCGCATGGGACTGCGGTACAAAAGTCCGATCACACGCACGATCAGACCGGCAATCATCAGGATAGATGCCTGTTTTACAAAACTGTTTCCTTTCTTTTCTATCATAAAACATTACTTTCCTTTTATATATTTTCGATCTGCCAGTCTATGGGTTCAAGTCCATGGCTGATCAGATACTGATTCGTCTTACTGAAGGGCCGGCTGCCAAAAAATCCCCGGTACGCAGACAGTGGGCTGGGATGAGGTGCTTCCAGGATCAGATGCCTCTCCGGATGCAGATAGACTTTCTTACTCTGGGCCGGCTTTCCCCACAGAATAAAGACCATAGGCCGATCCTGCTCTGCCAGAATACGGATTGCCGCATCGGTAAACTCTTCCCAGCCGATCCCCCGGTGGGAATTGGCCTGATGGGCCCGCACTGTCAGAACTGTATTCAGCAGCATAACACCCTGTCTGGCCCATTTTTCCAGATAGCCATTATTGGGGATATAGCATCCCTCATCCGTCTCCAGCTCTTTATAAATATTCACCAGCGACGGTGGGATCTCCACATCCGGCTTTACAGAAAAGCAAAGGCCATGGGCCTGACCATCGCCGTGGTAGGGATCCTGCCCCAGGATCACCACTTTTACCTGATCCAGCGGTGTAAAATGAAACGCGTTAAAAATATCGTCCGGATCCGGAAATACCTGGTGGGTACTGTATTCTTCCTGTACTTTCTGAAAAAGGGTACGGTAATATGGTTTCTTAAACTCACTCTGCAGGGCATCTGCCCATGCTCCTGTAATAGGCGGCATTATTTCATCTCCTGTATTTCTGATTCTACCAGCGTCTAACAGACTCAGTTTCAAATAATCTCTTCTGTTTTTACTTCTGACCTTTGTGTAACTTTTTTTCATTACAGAGGGACAGATACGTCTAAATTCTGTAGTTTTTTGCTTTCAAGGTTAAAGGAAAATATCTGCATTATAAACACATCCGGCTCTGCAAACTCTCTTTTTTCAAAGTTTAAAAAAATAATGTATTATAAACGGACAGAAACACCCCGGCTCTGCAGATACTGCTTCACCTGACAGATCTCCAGCTCTTTATAATGGAATAAAGAGGCTGCCAGAGCCGCATCGGCTCCCCCCTCCGTCAGTGCGTCGTAGAAATGTTCCATAGTACCGGCACCGCCGGAAGCGATCACCGGGATTTTTACAGCTTCCGATATAGCCTTTGTCAGTTCTATATCATAACCTGCTTTGGTACCGTCACAATCCATACTGGTCAGAAGAATCTCTCCTGCGCCCAGGGACTCCGCCCGAAGGGCCCATTCTACAGCGTCAATGCCCATATCCACACGACCGCCGTTTTTGTAGATATTCCATCCGCTGCCGTCTGCGCGGCGTTTTGCATCGATGGCCACCACCACACACTGACTGCCGAATTTCATGGCAGCATCATGGATCAAAGAAGGATTCATGATGGCGGAGCTGTTGATGGAGATCTTGTCCGCTCCCTCTCTGAGCAGCATCTTAAAATCGTCTACTGTGCGGATACCGCCGCCTACAGTGAAGGGAATAAACACATTGGCCGCCACAGCCCGTACCATATCTACCACGGTATTACGGTTATCCGAGGAAGCGGTAATATCCAGAAAAACCACCTCGTCCGCACCGGCCGCATCATAGGCCTTTGCAATCTCTACCGGATCACCGGCATCTCTCAGATTGACAAAATTCACACCTTTAACGACCCTGCCGTTATTTACGTCCAGACAGGGAATAATTCTCTTTGTAAACATCTTATACCTCCCTGCCAATGGCGGCAAAATTTTTCAGGATCTGTAAGCCCAGACGGGAACTCTTCTCCGGATGGAACTGACAGGCAAACACATTACCCTGCTCCACGGACGCATGGATCGTAGTGCCATATTCGCAAGTGGCTTTGACGATCTTTTCATCCTCGGCCTGCAGATAATAGGAATGGACAAAATAAACGTAGGTATCCTCCGGAATATCCTTAAACAGACGTCCCTCATTCTGTATATGCAGAGAATTCCATCCCATATGCGGAATTTTTAATCCTTCTGTCTCCGGAATTCTTAAAATCCTTCCTTTTAAAATGCCAAGTCCCTTTACGCCGGGAGTCTCCTCGCTCGATTCGAACAAAAGCTGAAGTCCGAGACAGATCCCCAGAAAAGGAATGCCCCGTTCAACCACTTCATGTATCACACTGACCAGACCGTATCTCTCCAGATTGACCATGGCGTCACCAAAAGCACCGACGCCGGGCAGAATGACTTTCTCTGCCGAAAGGATCGTATCTCTGTCTCTGGTCAGTACAGTCTCTTCCCTAAGAAACTGCAGCGCCTTCTCTACGCTCTTAATATTTCCAGCATCGTAATCAAGTATTGCAATCATAATTCATTCTCCATTGATGTCAAATTTTTCTGTGCCAAATCGTATACTATACCTGAATTATGGTATCTGTTCAATGACTTCACAGATCGATGCGAAAGCGATGATAATAGGCTGCGCCGACAGGAATTTTGTACTCCTGCATCATATCCTTACAATCTCATCAGCAAGTGATCTGGTCTTCTCTGAACAGTAAAAGTATACCATACTGCACTTAAATTTCAAGAAAGAAGTGCCATCACAGGAATATTCCTCCTGCAACAGCACTCCTTCGCTGCCATTATTTCGAGATAAAGTCTCACATATTTGCGCCACGTTTATCTACTGCCGGGCTGTTCTCTGTGTTCTAGCGTGAACCAAAACTCCACACCGTTTGAATAATTTTGTACGCCACACTGCTGATTCATAGAATCCATCGTTGCTTTTACAATAGAAAGACCGATACCGCTTCCGCCGTATTCCCTTGTACGGGCTTTATCCACCTTATAAAACTTGATCCAGACCTTATCCAGATCTTCTGCGGGAATCTGCTTTCCTGTATTAAATACCGAAGTTTTTACAATACCGTTTTCCACACGGCAGCGGATATCCAGAATCTTTTCACCCTCGATATGATTCAGCGCATTGGAAATATAGTTTGTGATAACCTCTTCCACACTGTATTCATCGCCCCATACGTACAGAGGTTCCATCTGATGCAGCTTGACTATTATGTTCTTTTGTTCGATCACAAGGCTCGATGACTGAAGCACTCCCTGGATCAGAGCTGTCAGATCAAAACACTCCATCTCCACCGGTTCACTGGAAAACTCCAGCCGATTCAGTGAAATCAGCTTTTTGACCATTACATTCATCTTCTTCGCCTCATCCGCAATAACATCCGCATAAAAGGCGCGGCTCTCAGGATCATCGTTAACGTTGTCTATCAGGCCCTCGGCATATCCCTGAATCAACGCAATAGGAGTTTTAAGCTCATGGGATACATTGGAAAGGAACTCCTTTCGCATCTCATCCACTTCTTCTTTTTTGCGGATATCTTTCTGCAGCTGCAGATTGGCAGATTTCAGCTCAGAAATGGTTTTTTCCAGTTCTTCGCTCATTCGGTTGAAATTGTGTCCCAATACACCGATTTCATCCTTACCGCCACTCTCGTATTTCGCTTCAAAATCCAGATTAGACATCCGTTCCGACAGCTGTGTCAGTTCCTGGATCGGGCGGGTAAAACGGCACACAGCAAACCAGGCAATAATTCCCCAGAAAACTGCCATGACGATACCTACGATCAGGAAAAAACTATTGGCCAGTCTGGCACTCTCTTTGATACTGGCCATCGGAGTCCTGACAATAAAGCTGTACTGGCTTTTCAGCTGCCCCCATATCTCCATATAGATTTCTTTGCTGAAGAAATCGCTGTTTTTCTGCAATGTATAACTGTGTGTCTGCTCAAGGATCTCCGGTTTTGCCTTATCCAGTCCCTCATTGTAACCGAACAGCCTGCCGCTTACTTTACCTGCATCCCGTGCTTTCTGATTGCTTAAGACCACGGTCTGATCGGCATCCATAACCAGAAACAGAAGGTTATTGGCTTCACAGTACTGTTTCAGACTTTCCGGAATTTCACTTTCCCATTCATCCTCAACACCGTCTTCCCCCTCTGCTTTCTCCTGTAAATCGGAAAAATCCTGTTCTTCCAGAAGTTCCATCGCATGTTTCAGTACATCCGCTTTCTGCGAAGTATAAAATTTTTCCATGAAAAGAAGGTTTGTCACCACACCGCCAAGAATGATCATAAATACCATGGCAATCGTGACCAGCACCAGTTTGGTACGGATGGAATGACGCATAGGAACTCTGCAGAGGGCTTTTTTTTCTTTCTTTTGTGTCATTTTACTGATTTACCTCAAATTTATATCCCATGCCCCAGATCGTGTGGATCAGCTCACCTTTTTCTCCCAGCTTGCTTCTCAGTTTTTTCACGTGTGTATCGATGGTTCTGGCGTCTCCAAAATAATCATAGTTCCACACATGATTCAGTATCTTCTCTCTGGAAAGCGCGATTCCCTGATTTTCGAGGAAATAA
>CALZMS010000035.1 GCA_945788595.1 uncultured Lachnospiraceae bacterium | reverse complement strand
GGAAGCCATGCCAGGAAGCCGGATACGGAATGTTTCATATCAATAAAAAATGTAGGGATAATTCCGATGGCTCCGGATACCAGAAACTGTATGCTGGACAGCCGCACGCCGTCCACTAATGGTGAAAAATGATCTACCAGAAGGATATGCAGTGCGAAGCATACGGAGCATACCATTACCAGGATATCGGAAAAACGCAGGCTGAAGCCATTTTTCAGGCAAAGCAGATACAATCCGATGAGTGTCAGCAAAACGCCTATCCAGATGTTCCATCCACATTTCTTCTTCAGAGCCATGCCAAAGATCGGTACCAGCAGGATATAGCAGGCGGTCAGGAAACCGGCTTTTCCGGCTTCTGTACCGGCTGTGATGCCAAGCTGCTGGAAGGATGTTGCCACAAACATGACGCAGCCGCAGGCAATACCTCCGGTAAGAAGCGTCTTTTTCTCCTCCGGGGTCTTTGGTTTGCGGTCATTTTTCTTATCCAGTACATAGATTACCGGCAGAAGCACCACACCGCCGATCAGGGAACGGATACAGTTAAAGGAAAACGCGCCTACCGCGTCTCCTCCCGTCGTCTGGGCCACAAAGGCCACGCCCCAGATCAGGGCGGTCAGCACCAGTAAACAGGAATTTCTTACTTTCTTTTGCATTTTTTCTCTCTTTTCTTTGATTTTATTTGTCCAGCTCTTCCGGACGGCAGGAAAAGCCGATGCCCAGACCATCTGGTCCTATATGGCAGGATACGCCAAGGGACAGATCATCGCAGTAGACATCCATTCCCGGAAATGCTTCCTGTATCTCCTGCAGCCAGGCGTTCGTCAGTTTTTCGTCTGCGCTGGTGGCTGCCAGAATCTGCACACGGCCTGCGTCATAGTCTTCCTTAAATTTAGTCTCCAGATCGTGACGCAAAGCCTCAATCATGGTCTGGCGGGCTTTTTTCGTTCCGCGGCAATTTTTAAAGGATGACAGCTGACCCACGTCAAAGCACAGGATCGGCTTAATGTTCAGCAGAGAACCGATAGCTGCCGTACTTCCAGAGATCCGCCCGCTTCTGCGCAGGTAGGACAGATCAGACACGGCCACATAAATATTCATCTTCGCACGGACACGTTCGAGGATCTCTTTACACTGAGCTGCGCTGTAACCGGCCTCTATCAGAGCTATGGCATCCAGTATGGACTGGTGCATCGGTGTTGACACACGACCATTATCCACCACAAATACTCTGTCCTTAAATTCATCCTCTCCGGCCAGCATCATGGCAGTCTCGCAGGAGCCGCTCAATCCGCTGCTGATCGGAATATGCAGAATCGTTTCGTAAGTTTTAAGCGCATTCCTCCAGGTATCCGTCACGGTCTGCGGTGAAGGTTGGGAGGTGGATGCGTCCTCGCCGTTTTTCAGGCGTGTAAAAAAATCCGTTCTGCTGATGCTTACGTCTTCATAGTAACATGTATCGCCAAAATAAAAGGGCATGGGAATCACTTCTATCTCCAGCTCTTTTGTCAGCTTCTGTGATATGCTGCTGTGACTGTCTGTCACAATCCCTGTTTTTCTCATTTCATCAATCCTGTCTTTCTCTGAAAATATCTGTTCGGTTTCTTATCAGACTCTTCTGAAAATACTTTGTTTATAAAAATATCATCGATGAATTATACGAGTTTCCCCATGGACTGTCAAGAAATTCAAAGCAGGTATAGCTTTCTTTTTCTCCGTACATACTTAAGAAAAAAGGAGAAATGGACCATGATTTCTGATACCGCTTATCTTTTAAAGGAATGCAACGCCGGATGCCGAATGGCCACAAATTCACTGGAACAGGTCATACCTCATGTGGATGATCAGAGGCTTTGCGATCTGCTGCATAAATATGATCTGAAACACAGGGAGATCAAGGAGGGCTGTGACAGCCTTCTTTGCAAGATCGGTGAAGAAAAAAACGACCCCCATCCACTGGCCAGAGCCTTTGCATGGATGGGGACAGAAATGAAACTCACTCTTAAGGATGATGACAGTACCGTTGCCGGTATGATGATGGATGGCTGCAGTATGGGGATCAAATCTCTGAGCCGCTATCTGAACCAGTACAGTGAAGCATCCCAGGAAAGCCGGGAGATTGCACGGAAACTGATCCGTATGGAGGAGGATTTTCTTGTAGAGCTTGGACACTATATCTGAGCCTGCTACGGCTAAATTCAATTTCCCGGAAGATAACAGTCGAAATGCCCTACCGTCTGAGCATAATTCAATTTATCCCGGACAAACTCTTCCACCTCTGTTCGCGGGTACTGATACTGTCCTTGAAAATCCGACGGTATCAGATACATAACCTGATCTGAAGACAGCAGGCTGTCCTCCAGGCATTCCTCCGGTGTCTTCGTACCGAGATTTCCCACCAGAAACATGTCCAGATATTTATGGTAGATATCCGAAGGAATCAGGTACTGCACAGCCTGATTATCCAGAATATACACGTCAAATCCATTTTCCTTCCGGTCGCGGATTTCTTCCACTACCAGGCGGTAATCCGCTTCTTCATCTTTATCAATAAAGATACCGTGGAAATGCTCTATATCCGTCAGCAGTGTACTGCTTTTTAAGGTGTCGCGGGGTGTCCAAAAAAGAATATACCCTGCGCCGACTGCCATGGCCAGAAGGCAGGGAAGCCTGAGCCATCTGTTTCTTCCAATCCGTCCAAGCAGCGGTACCACCAGCACCAGAAACGGAAACAGACAGGTCAGGATATGATACGTATTACAGAGCGGATACAGATTGATACAGCCAAGGATACTGTATACCAGCACCAGAAGGCCCACCCTGCCTCTCTTTTCTCTGCGGTAATAAATGGTATAGATGATTCCCACTGCCATAGCCAGCAAAAATCCAATAGCTGTAAACAGATATTCTCTTTTCTCCGCCATATATTCCCACATAGTCAAATGGCTGGAAAAAGTGGAGATGCCCCGCAGACACATATCTACCAGATCATCAAAGCTTCCTGTCCCCACCAGGTAAAACAGGACAAAAAAGCAGGGAAGGGATGATCCCAGAAGACGGAAAAACAGGAGTTTTCCCGTTCGTTTTCTGTCCACCCGGTAGTACCTGCACACAATCAGTACGCAGATCCAGGAGGCCAGCGCCACAAATCCTCCAAAGGTCTGTTTGCACATGATCCCAACTCCCGACGCTATGCCGCACAGAACCTGCGTCCGGGCTGTAAACCATGACGTTTTGTCCGCATTTTCCCAAAACACGCTGCAGTCCACATACATACAGATCAGCTGTACAAACAGGATCGTACAGCTGTACTCATAAAACACGTTATAATCAAAGCACACCAGAAAGGCCAGAGGCAACGCACCGCAAAGAAGGCCATCCGCTCCCATCCGCCGGGAAAATTTATACAGAAGAAAACAGATTCCAGAAAACAGAAGCGCTCCCAGCATACGGGTCACAAGCAGCTCCCGGCCAAACACAGTCAGAAAAAGGCCATGGATCATGGCAAACAGGGGTGTCTGCAGCAGATTGAAATCCTGGTAAGGGACCAGGCCCATGGCCATATTGTTGCCGAAGGTAAAATTCCACAGCTCATCCACATTGCCGACGGGCCTGAAAAAGCCAAGAACAGCTGCCATCACCAGGAAAATCACGTACACGATGATAGTCTTTCTTCTGTCCAGTTTTCTTTGCTTAGCATCCATAGACTATTCCTATCGTCTCTCTTTCATCACACTTAAATATGCCGGACGGATGATCTTGCTCATACCGATCAGTTCCTCCAGCCTGTGGGCGCTCCAGCCGCTGATGCGGGCTATGGCAAACAGCGGTGTATATAGCTCCAGCGGTATACCAAGCATATCATAAACAAACCCGCTGTAAAAGTCCACGTTCGGGCTGACGCCCTTGAAAATTTTTCTCTTACCTGCAATCAGGCGGGGCGCAATGTTTTCAATGGCATTGTAAAGATGCATGCTCTGCTGTTCGCCCTTTTCCTCAGCCAGACGCTCCACGAAGCCTTTAAAGATCCTCTCTCTGGGATCAGACAGGGAGTACACTGCATGTCCCATGCCATAGATCAGTCCCTGCTGATCAAATACTTCTTTGTCCAGCATCCGCTGAAGATACTGCTCCACCTGTCCGTCATCGCCGATATCTTCCACGTTTTCCCGAATGTTTTTCATCATTTCCATGACTTTCAGGTTTGCGCCGCCGTGTTTTGGTCCTTTCAGAGAGGACATGGCCGCGCCGATGGCGGAATACGTATCTGATCCGGAAGAGGTCACCACTCGGGTGGTGAATGTAGAGTTGTTGCCGCCGCCATGCTCCATATGAAGGATCAGAGCCACGTCCAGTACCTGAGCCTCCAGTTCTGTGAAAGAACGGTCCGGACGAAGCATCATCAGAAGATTTTCCGCAGTGGAAAGCCCCGGATCCGGCCGGTGGATATACATGCTCTCTCCCTGATCGTAATGATTATAGGCATGATAACCGTACACTGCCAGCAGTGGAAATACGGCGATCAGCTGGAGGCACTGGCGAAGCACATTTTCCACGGAGATATCGGAAACATTGCTGTCGTAGGATGCCAGTGTCAGGATGCTTCTTGTCATGGAGTTCATGATATCTTTTGACGGGGCTTTCATGATCACGTCCCGGACAAAATTGGTGGGCAGATCCCGGCAATGGGCCAGTGTCTTTAAAAATTCTGCAAATTCATCTTCCTCCGGAAGTCTGCCAAACAATAGAAGGAAAGCTGTCCGTTCGTATCCGAAACGCTGTCTTCCGTAGGAGTCGATCAGGTCTTTTACCTGGTAGCCACGGTACCACAGTTCGCCGTCGCAGGGTATTCTTTTTCCGTCTTCTTCTTTCATGGAAACGATTTTGGATATGTTGGTCAGGCCTGTGATTACACCTTTACCGTTCAGATCTCTGAGTCCGCGGTAAACACCGTACTTTGTGAACAGTTCGTCGGATATACTGTCGTTCTCCCTGCAGACAGGGGCCATCTTTTTTGCGTAACATGTCAGCTTTTCTTCAAATCCCATGCATGTCCTCCTTTTTCTCTATCTATGTTATGTAAAGTTATTATACGGGGTGGGAAAATGGGGTGTCAAATGCTTTAGGTTTTTTTCACATTTACGTCACAATTGGTTTATTATATAGTACGGACGGTTGGCGGGCTTCCGACACGGAGAACTGCTGAATATTCAGACATTTTGGAAACCAATGGATCTGTCTCTGTCATGAAAATAATGCAGAAATGCTTTCCGGACATTAGCAGATACGATATAATGCCCAAAACAGATTCTATATTATTTTTACTTATCTGGTAAATTTTATGCACAAGGGGAGAGGTAATGTTATGGGATTATTCGGTTTATTGAAAATGATACGAGATGAAAAGAAGAAAACAAAAAAATTTATTGCAATGTCGACTGATGAACTGTTGACTTTAAATGATGAGGATCTGTATGATGCCATTTCCGACAGGCTACTGTATGAGGAACAGGATCTGGAGGTGGAAGAGGTCATAAAAAAATTCAGAGGTGCCAAATTAATATTCTATGTTGTGAATTATTTTTCAATGGAAATCAATAATGGAGGGCTGTGCCAGTATTTTGTGAATTCAAGCCGCCTGACAGCACCCTATATTCTGGATGCACTGACAGCCATTGGCGCGGATTCCTATTCTGAGCTTTTGCACAGATTTGTCAGCGGCCACCATATTGATCTGACCGATCTGGATTCTTTTATCATCGAAAACGTAGATGACTTTGAAGCCCAATCCGAAAGATATCCTTTCGACGAATTCGATGATGCTTTCTATCAATTAGAAGAAAACATCCAGCTGGAACAGCTCCTGTCAGCCTACGCGCGCCTGCACATTCAGGATTTTTCACTATAACAAGATACAGGTCCGCGGGTTTTCGGAGGGGTTGGGGGTATATATCCTCTGGCAAACAAATCAAAGCGCGCCCTTAGCGAAGATGAAATCCAATGCCTACGGAGACTTATGCGCGAAAGCATTCTTGAGCGCATTAGTCGAAGTTGGCATTTAGTTCGTCGGAGCGTTGCGCTTGTTTGCCAGAGGATATATACCCCCAACCCCTCCGGAAACCCGCGGACCGTCCGTCCTTAGTCACAAAGTAAACTGGCTTCCCTTTGCAAAGATTTCCATATGCAGTTCGCAATCTGCTGCATGCTCTCCGTTCATTTCCAGCGCGTAGCAGACATCCAGCCGGATCCGATCCTCCGTCTCATCAAATCCATAGCGGGTGGTAGCGATCCCCATCTCGATCTCCCCAAAAGGAGTTCCATACATACTGATGGTCTTTCGGTTCTCCTGAAAGATCATCTGCACATTTACTGCGCCATCCTTTTTTACTTCAAGGAGCTCCGGCGTGATACGCACGGTATTTACTGCGGAAAGCTCTTCTTCATCATAGATTTCTTCATAGGTCACATACCGATGACCGTTTTCGGTGTAAAAACGACCACTGGTCACAACGGAAATAGGTTCATCATTCTGCTCCGGCTGCTCTGCGGTCCGCTGCATGCCGGTTATTCTTACCAGTACTTCTTCTGTCATATTCTCCTCCGTTTATCATAATCGTAAGTGTCTTAACCGTCATTGTATACTGCCACCGGCTTTTTTTCAAGTATCTGCGCCTGTGGGCTGTATAACATTAGTACAATAGTAAAAGTTGTACTAACTGTCCACTCCCCTCGTCAAAGCCATAGTCAGCATAGAATTAATATCTGTTCAGCACCTTCGCCGATACGATTTTTCTGTACTGTACAGCAGTCATTGTAACTGTTCAGGACAGCCCGAATCACTTGCTGATAAGAACGTTAGAATCCTCCTTCACTATCACCCTGGGAATATTGCGATACTGTCCATTGTTTTCCCAATCTGTCATCAGTTCTCTGAGTATAAGCGGACTTTTCTGCATACCGAAATGGTTTTCATACAGCTCAGACAAATAAATACCGCAGGCTGTATCTTCTGTATCCGCTGACAGCAGAGCCTGCGGATCACTGCATCGGAACACATAACTGTTTTCATCCATATCCTGCCATGCCGCCAGTTCTGTAAACAACTGATCGGTCAGCTCTGTATCTGCCAGCAGATCATCGCCCAGAACCGTAGCCCGTATATGCCCAAAATCCGGCTGTTTCCGGCTGTTTTCCGTAAAAAGCTCCAGTGCTTCCTGAAAGCTCGCCGCATGAACCGCATAGACGGTCTCCTCTTTTTCCTGCTGCGGAAACCAGAAAACGTATCCGTCTCCCTCACGGTCCGCTATAAAGGTGCTGACATACGCCCTGTCCTGAGCCTCCACTCCGCTGTAACGATAAATAAGTACCGCCAAAGCAAGCAGAAGCAAAGCTGCCAGATCCTTATATTTCCATCGTCGTTCGATACCTGTACCAATGCCCAGAACAGTCAGAGATGTACATAGCTTCTCCAGCAAAAGTCCTGCGGCCAGCAACAGAGCCAGCAGGCAGATCGCGGCCCAGAAGGCGTCCAACCGCTCCAGAAATTTACCCGGCACGCTGATTCCCTGTAGAAGGCTTAATATCGGCCAACGACGGTAATCCGCGCCTTCCGAACCATAAACCAGACCGGTTAGTATACAAAGCCCCGCCAGAAAAACGCCATTAAGCAAGTACAGTCCCTCTTTGCTGTCCGGCCACATCCCTCGGTTTTTTGTTCCCGGAATCAGCAGAAGATACCAGGAAAATGCGAGATAAAACAAAGCCGCCGCCACAACCTTTGCCAGATC
>CALZMS010000034.1 GCA_945788595.1 uncultured Lachnospiraceae bacterium | reverse complement strand
GAAACCGGCCGGATCATCTGCAGATCAGGCAGTAAGGAAGTGATCTGGCTGCGGGAATATCCTGTCGGTTCAGCCGATTTTTGTACAGGAAAAACGAAGAGAACCATATATTTGGGAGGTAAATTATGCAGGATGAGTTTGATGTTATGACAGGTACGGTAACGCCGACACTGAGTTTTGGTGTACAGCCGGAGCCGGAGCTTCCGGCAGAGAAGAAACCGGAAGAGGTAAAACCGGCAGAACCTGTGGATGACAGTATTCTTTCTGATGAGGAAAAACAGCAGGTAGAGGAATTTTCTAAAAAGATCGATCTTGGGAACTCTGCGGGTATCCTGCAGTACGGTGCCGGAACACAGCAGAAGATGGCGGATTTTTCGGAGAAGGCTCTGGATCGTGTGCGTACAAAGGATCTGGGAGAAGTGGGTGGTCTGATCGGCGGTCTGGTAGGTGAGCTGAAGAGCTTTGATGTGGAAGAAGAGGAAAAGGGATTTTTCGGTTTTTTCAAAAAACAGGGTAATAAGCTCACCAATCTCAAGGCAAAATATGATAAAGCCGAGGCTAATGTGGATAAGATCGTGGACGCTCTGGAAAGTCATCAGGTGGTCCTGATGAAGGATATCGATATGTTGGATAAGATGTATGAGATCAATCTGGCCTACTATAAAGAGCTGACTATGTACATTCTGGCAGGAAGAAAGAAACTGGCAGAGGTACAAAAGAAGGAGCTGCCGGAAATGCTTGCCAAAGCCCAGGCCAGCGGCCAGCCGGAGGATGCCCAGGCCGTGAAGGATCTGCAGAGCCAGTGTGACCGTTTCGAAAAGAAGCTGCACGATCTGGAACTGACCCGCATGATCTCCATGCAGACAGCACCGCAGATCCGTATGGTACAGAGCTCCGATACCATGATGGCAGAAAAAATTCAGTCTACTATCGTAAATACTATCCCGTTGTGGAAAAGTCAGATGGTCATCGCCCTCGGTGTGGAACATTCCACAGAGGCAGCAAAGGCTCAGCGGGCTGTCAGTGATATCACCAACGAACTGTTAAAGAAAAACGCAGAGAAATTAAAGACTGCCACCATCGAGACGGCAAAAGAGTCCGAGCGGGGCATTGTGGATATGGAGACTTTAAAAGAGACCAACGAAAGCCTGATCTCCACCCTGGATGAGGTGATGAAGATACAGACAGAGGGGCGCGCGAAACGTATGGCTGCGGAAAACGAGCTGCGCAGCATGGAAAATCAGCTGAAGGACAAGCTGCTGGAAATTAGAAAATAACAGAACACAGAAAAGAGGAACTGTATCATGTATCGTGATCATACAAAAGTAATTCAGATCGGTGATGTGAAGATCGGCGGAGGCAATCCTGTCCGTATTCAGTCCATGACTAACACAAAAACGGAGGATGTGAAGGCCACCGTGGCACAGATCCTCGCCCTGGAAAATGCCGGATGTGAGATCATCCGCTGTGCTGTTCCTACGTTGGAGGCGGCACAGGCATTAAAAGAGATCAAAAAACAGATCCATATTCCGCTGGTGGCGGATATCCATTTTGATTATACCCTGGCCATTGCTGCCATGGAAAACGGCGCGGACAAGATCCGCATCAATCCCGGCAATATCGGCAGTCAGGAGAGGATCGCAGCCGTGGTAAACTGCGCGAAAGAGAGAAATATCCCCATTCGTGTAGGCGTAAACAGCGGCTCTCTGGAAAAGGAGCTGGTGGAGAAATATCACGGTGTTACAGCAGACGGTCTGGTGGAGAGCGCCCTGGATAAAGTACGTATCATCGAAGACCTGGGCTATGATAATCTGGTCATCAGTATCAAATCCTCTGATGTTATGATGTGTGCCGAGGCCCACGAAAAAATCGTTAAACTGACAAATTACCCGTTGCATGTGGGTATCACCGAGGCAGGTACTCTGTATTCCGGCAATATCAAATCCGCGGTTGGCCTGGGCATTATCCTGTCCCAGGGTATCGGCGATACGATCCGCGTGTCTCTGACCGGTGATCCGCTGGAAGAGATCAAATCCGCCAAGAGGATCTTAAAAACACTGAATCTTCGTACCTCGGGTATCGAAGTGGTTTCCTGCCCCACCTGTGGACGTACCCAGATCGATCTGATCGGTCTGGCCAATAAAGTGGAAACCATGGTGCAGGAATTTGAACATCTGAACATCAAGGTGGCTGTCATGGGCTGTGTGGTAAACGGCCCCGGAGAGGCAAAAGAGGCAGACATCGGTATTGCCGGCGGCAAAGGCGTCGGTATCCTGATCAAACACGGGGAGATCATCCGCAAAATGCCGGAGGAAGAGCTTCTTGACTGTCTGTATCAGGAATTAAAGCATTGGAATGAGTAGATAATATGGAAAAAAAGGTATCGGAGGTATTTCCGAATCTGAAGCTTCCGGCGGGACTGTCGGACCTGATGGATATTTCCACGGTGACCAAAGTGGCCATCAATCCGGATCATACTCTTCTTTGTGTCTATCTGGACAGCTCTCAGTGGATAGCCAAGGAGGATATCTATCAGCTGGAGACTCTGATTGAACGGCAGCTGTTTCAGAATATTAAACTGCGTGTGCATATCATTGAACATTTTCACCTGTCCAGTCAGTATACAGTGCAGAATTTCTATGAGATGTACCGTCCGAGTATTCTTCTGGAACTGGAACGATACAATAAAGTGATATACAGCATGTTTAAAAATGCTGAAATTTCCTTTAAAGATGAAAGGACCATGTGCATGGTCCTGCCGGATGCCGTGATCTCTCGGGAAAAGTTTGAGCATCTGGAAGAAATTCTGGAAAAGATATTTGTGCAGCGCTGCGGCCTGGATTTTTGTCTGGAAAGCTCTTTTAAGCAGTTTTCCGACGAACAGAGGGAAAAAGAAAAAGAGGAGCAGATCAACGACTATGTCAACCGGCTGATGCAGCATGTAAAAGAGATCCACAGACAGAATGAGCCTGCGGCTGAGCCGGCAGCCGTACAGACGAAAGAAAAACCGACAGAGAAAAAGAAAGAAAAGAGTGCCGGTAAAGAACCGGCAAAACAGGCACCGGGCAAAGGAAGGCGGGTACCGGGACCGGCCGGTGAACGCAGAAGCTTCCGGGCAGTCAAAAAGTCGGATAATCCCGATGTGATCTATGGACGTGATCCGGATGAGGCCACGATCGATATTGAGACCATTTCCGGTGAGATGGGCGAGGTTACCATCCGCGGTCAGGTGCTGACTATGGAATCCAGAGAGATCCGCAACGAAAAGACGATCCTGATGTTTAATGTGACGGATTTTACGGATACGATCACCGTGAAGATGTTTCTGGAAAATGATCAGGTGCCGGAGATCACGGGCCGTCTGAAAAAAGGTGGATTTGTCAAGATCAAAGGGCGAACCACTATTGATAAATTTGACCATGAGCTGAGTATTGCCAGTGTACAGGGAATAAAGAGCATCGGTTCCTTTGTGTCTGTCCGGGAAGATCATGCGGCAAAAAAGAGGGTTGAACTGCACTGTCACACGAAAATGAGTGATATGGATGGCGTTTCTGATGCTTCTGCCATTATTAAGCGTGCCAAATCCTGGGGACATCCTGCCGTGGCGGTGACGGACCATGGTGTAGTGCAGGCTTTTCCGGAGGCCAGCCATACGTACGATGCCATTGCCGATGATGATTTTAAAGTCATTTACGGAGTAGAGGCGTATCTGGTGGATGATCTGAAGGATATCGTATACGGTTCCCATGGGCAGTCCATTGACAGTGATTTCGTTGTTTTTGATATAGAGACCACCGGTTTTTCCCCGGTGAAGGATAAAATTATTGAGATCGGTGCCGTCCGTGTGGAGAAGGGGCAGATTACAGACCGCTTTTCCGAATTTGTCAATCCCCGGGTGCCGATTCCCTTCAAAATTGAGAATCTGACGGGCATTAACGATGGTATGGTGGCAGACGCAGAGCCCATTGAGGTTATTCTGCCAAAATTTATGCAGTTTTGCGAGGGTGCTTCTTTGGTGGCTCATAATGCGGATTTTGACATGAGCTTTATCGTGCGAAACTGTGAGCTCCTTGGTATAGAACGGGAGTTTACCTATGCGGATACGGTAGGCATGGCCAGGTTCCTTCTGCCGGGGTTGAATCGTTTTAAGCTGGATACGGTGGCAAAGGCCGTGGGAGTTCGGCTGGATAATCATCACCGGGCAGTGGACGATGCCAACTGTACGGCAGAGATTTTTGTAAAATTTGTGGCCATGTTAAAGGAACGGGAGATTTTTGACCTGGATCAGTTAAATGAGATAGGAAAGGTATCTCCGGACACGGTGAAAAAGCTGCCTACATACCATGCCATCATTCTGGCCAAGAACGATGCAGGTCGGGTCAATCTGTACCGGTTGATCTCGGAATCCCATCTTAACTATTATGCCAGAAGACCGAGGATCCCCAAGAGCCTGTATATGAAGTACAGAGAGGGTTTGCTGCTGGGGTCTGCCTGTGAGGCGGGAGAGCTGTTTAGGGCGCTGGTGCGAGGAGCTTCCGATCAGGATATTGCCCGTATCGTGGATTTTTATGATTATCTGGAGATCCAGCCCATCGGCAACAATGCCTTTATGCTGCGGGATGAGGATAGTCCTGCCAGTACAGAGGAGGATCTTAAGGACTATAACCGGAGGATCGTTCAGCTGGGAGAACAGTTTCACAAGCCGGTGGTGGCTACCTGTGATGTACATTTTCTGGATCCCCAGGACGAGATCTATCGCCGGATCATTATGAAAGGCAAGGGTTTTAATGATGCCGATGATCAGGCACCGCTGTATCTTCGCACCACAGAGGAGATGCTTAAGGAATTTGCCTATCTGGGCTCCGACAAGGCGGAAGAAGTGGTGGTGACAAATACCAACAGGATTGCCAACATGATCGACAATCTCTGCCCGCTCCGTTCGGGAAAATTTCCCCCGGTCATCGAAAATTCCGACGGTATGTTAAGAGAGATCTGCTACAACCGGGCCCATGAGATCTACGGAGAAGAGCTGCCGAAGATCGTGGAGGAGCGTCTGGAGAGGGAATTGAATTCCATTATTTCCAACGGCTACTCGGTTATGTACATCATTGCCCAGAAACTGGTGTGGAAGTCCAACGAGGACGGATATCTCGTAGGTTCCCGAGGCAGTGTCGGTTCGTCCCTGGCGGCCACCATGTCCGGTATTACGGAGGTAAATCCTCTGCATGCCCACTACTATTGTGAATCCTGCCATTATTATGATTTTGATTCGGATCTGGTCAAGAGCTTCACCGGCCGCTCCGGCTGCGATATGCCGGATAAAGACTGTCCGGTATGCGGAAAACCGCTGAAAAAAGAGGGCTTTGACATCCCCTTTGAGACATTCCTGGGATTTAAGGGAGACAAGGAGCCGGATATCGACCTGAACTTCTCCGGTGAGTACCAGAGTAAGGCACATAAATATACCGAGGTTATTTTCGGCGCAGGCCAGACCTTCCGTGCCGGTACCATAGGTACACTGGCAGAAAAGACCGCTTTTGGTTATGTAAAAAACTATTACGAAGAAAAGGGTATACATAAACGAAACTGTGAGATCGACCGTATTGTTACTGGATGTACCGGTATCCACCGGACAACGGGACAGCATCCCGGCGGTATCATCGTACTGCCCTACGGTGAGGATATCAACTCCTTTACACCGGTGCAGCATCCGGCAAACGATCAGACCACGGATATTATCACGACCCATTTTGATTACCATTCCATCGATTCCAACCTGCTGAAGCTGGATATTCTTGGACACGATGATCCGACAATGATCCGTATGCTGGAGGATCTGACGGGACTTAATGCCTGTGAGATCCCTCTGGACAGTAAAGAAGTTATGTCGCTGTTTCAGAATACGGATGCATTGAAGATCACACCGGAGGATATCGGCGGCTGTCCCCTGGGATGCCTTGGTGTTCCGGAGTTTGGTACGGATTTCGCCATGCAGATGCTTCTGGATACACAGCCCACAGAGCTTTCGGATCTGATCCGAATTGCCGGACTGGCCCATGGTACGGACGTATGGCTGGGCAATGCCCAGACCCTGATCAAAGAGGGGAAATGTACTATTTCCACGGCCATCTGTACCCGAGATGATATCATGACGTATCTGATCAGCAAGGGGATGGACAATGCCCAGTCCTTTACGATCATGGAGAGCGTGCGTAAGGGTAAGGGCCTGAAACCGGAATGGGAGACGGCCATGCGGGAGCATGATGTCCCGGAATGGTATATCTGGTCCTGCAAAAAGATCAAATATATGTTCCCGAAAGCCCATGCGGCGGCCTACGTTATGATGGCCTGGCGTATTGCCTGGTTCAAGATCTTTCAGCCTCTGGCCTACTATGCGGCATTTTTCAGTATCCGCGCCACGGCCTTCAGCTATGAGATCATGTGTCTGGGGCGGGAGAGACTGGAATATTATCTGGAGGATTACAAAAAACGTAAGGATACCTTGTCCAAGAAAGAACAGGATACCTTAAGGGATATGCGGGTGGTACAGGAGATGTACGCCCGGGGATACGAGTTTATGCCGGTGGATCTGTATAAGGCCCAGGCTCACCGATTCCAGATCATAGACGGCAAGCTGATGCCGGCGCTGGATACCATAGACGGCCTGGGAGATAAAGCGGCCGATGCTGTGGTACTGGCAGCTATGGATGGTCCGTTCCTGTCAAAGGACGATTTCCAGAACCGTACCAAGGTGTCAAAGACTGTGATCGCACTGATGGATGATCTGAAGATCTTCGGCAATCTGCCGCAGTCCAATCAGATCTCACTGTTTGATTTCACCGCCTAGAGGCGATGATATAAAGGGGGAATTTTACATGAATGCAATGGAAGTAAAACTGCTGCAGCGGCTGGCGGAGATCTATCCTACCATCGGGGCTGCATCCACAGAAATCATCAATCTGCAGTCGATTTTGAATCTTCCGAAAGGAACAGAGCATTTTATCACGGATATTCATGGTGAGTACGAGGCATTTTCTCATGTGCTCCGTAACGGTTCCGGTTCTGTACGGAAAAAAATCGACGATGTATTCGGGCATACCTTAAGCCAGTCGGATAAGAAGTCTCTGGCCACACTGATCTATTATCCACGGCAGAAAATGTCCCTGATCAAAAAGGAGGAAACAAACATCCGCGACTGGTACAAGATCACGCTGTACCGTCTGATCGAGGTGTGCAAATGTGTAGCCTCCAAATACACCCGTTCTAAGGTGAGAAAAGCTCTCCCGGAGGAGTTTGCCTATGTCATTGAGGAGCTGATCACGGAAAAAGCTGAAGTGACGGATAAGGGTGCCTATTACGAAGCTATCATCAATACGATCATTGAGATCGGCTGCGCGGAGAAATTTATCGAATCCCTCTGCAGCCTGATCAAACGACTGGTTGTAGATCGTCTGCATATCCTGGGAGATATCTACGACAGAGGACCGGCTCCCCAGAGTATTATGGATCGACTGATGCAGTATCACTCTCTGGATATCCAGTGGGGCAACCACGATATCGTCTGGATGGGTGCGGCAGCAGGACAGCCGGCATGTATTGCAACGGTTATTCGAAACTGTGCCCGTTACGGCAATCTGGATATTCTGGAGGACGGCTATGGCATCAATATGCTGCCGCTGGCCACACTGGCCATCGATACATATAAGGGCGATCCCTGCGAGAGCTTTTATATTCACGGGAAAAAGGCCAACAGCTATACCGAAAACCGGGTAAATGTCAAAATGCATAAGGCCATTTCCATCATCCAGTTTAAGCTGGAAGGCCAGCTGATCATGCGCCGTCCGGAATTTCACATGGAAAACCGTCTGCTTCTGGACAAAGTGGATTATGAGCGCGGCGTGATCACCCTGGATGGTAAAGAATACGAATTAAACGACACCAACTTCCCCACCATCGATCCGGCTGATCCCTATGCACTGACGGAGGAAGAAGCAGATGTTATGGAGCGTCTGACCTCCGCCTTCTTAAACTGCAGCCGACTG
>CALZMS010000033.1 GCA_945788595.1 uncultured Lachnospiraceae bacterium | reverse complement strand
AAGTAAAAAAAGGGGGCTGTATAATAACAGTCCCCGAATATTTACCGTTTATTCAAACATATCCCATCTGACATACGCCGTCTGTCCCTGATAGGTGATCTTGATCCATTCAGCCTCAGAGCCTTCTTTGACAACCTTGGTTCCGGCTGCCAGCTGTCCCAGCTTAGTAGAAGATGTACTGGCTTCTGCACGTACGTTACAATTTGTTTTTACGGTTAACTCCGTACCATCTGCTTCATACAGAGCATTAGAAGCCGACTGTCCTTTATTCTGCAGGTAATCGGCCAGTGTAGTATCCGTGGAAAGCGCCGCATCATGTGCTGACTGAACACTCTGTACCAAAGCCTGCACATCTTCACTCTGCTCCTGGGCTTCAATATACTCCTTAACAGACTCTGTCATGGTGCCACTGGAAACATAATAAGTACCGTCATCCGCTGTGCTTATATACAATCTGCTCAATCCTGGTACTACCGTATTAAAATTCTTATATTTACAGGAATAGCTGACATATGCGATCCAGGTCCCTTCCAGAAGCCCCGGTGTCGAATACACTTTGATTTCTTCGTAAGACTCGATATCCTTACTGTTCTCTATCTTCGTCTGTTCGTCTTCGGAAAGCTGATCTGTCAATACACGGACTGTCTCCACATCCCGCGCTGCCAGAGCCTGATAATAGGACTGAATCAGAGTGATCATATTCTGATCTTCACATTCTGTCATAGCAACAGCCGGAAGATCTGTGTCACCAGACTCCGCAGTCTGTGACTGTGCTACTGCTGAACTCTGTGAAGTCTCCGCCTTTTTGTTCTTTGCAGAGGAGCCGCCCATAAGAAGACGAACACCGGATACAACCAGAAACAGCAGCACAAGCCCTGCCAATGCCAGCAGAATGTATCTAAGATTATCGGATATCCACTCTCTAATGTCGTCAAACATGAGCCATCCTCCTTCTTTTGTATATGAAAAACGCATCTGGAGGGATTCGAACCCCCGCCACGCGGTACCGGAAACCGCTGCTCTATCCCCTGAGCTACAGATGCATTCCCGGTTCTGGCCTGTTCCGCCAAAACCTTTTTATATAATATCACAGAAAACTTTTAATGTCCAGCATTACCTGCTTTTATTACTCATTTGACTCCATGTGTCACAGCGCAGGTACTCAGGATCTCATGCCACTGCGGTTTTGCTTTTTTCAGAAAAACAGGTTTACCCGATGTATCCAGGAAACAATGGTGTGTTTTTCCGGTACAACGGATATCGCCGCTTGCATGATCCCGTACAGTGTATACAATGCCGAATTTAATACCATTATAGGACTCTATGGCAATATCGATATCCACAGTTTCACCAAAGCGGGTCATGGTCTTATACTCCGCATAAGCGTCCAGCACAGGGCTCATGATCCCTGTATCTTCCATGCTGTCATAGTCCAGACCGACCCTATGAAGAAATTCCGTCCTCGCCTCTTCAAACCAGCGGATATAATTGCTGTGAGCCCATCTGGTCTGTCTCATAATACTGTACCGTGTGGGTAAACGGCTTAAACTCATAACGCATCTCATACCAGCTGGCACCGCCATGGGTTGAATCTGACAATCCTACCATACGGTAACCAATGGCTGTATACAACGGTATCTTGGCCGCTTTACAGGTCAGAATGACCACTTCTTTTCCTCGGATAAAGGCACTGCGGATCATATGGCGCATCAGCGCTGAGCCGATACCCTGTCCCCTGTATTCTTCTCTCACATTCAGGCCAAAGATCTGCTGACAGATACCATTCGGTCTGTGCAGGGACAGATCGTGATAGGCACTATCCGGCAAGGCGATCTCATCCGAGCATGCGCCATCCACAAAACCGATCAGTTTTCCTTCTGCCTCCGCCACAAAAAAGCTTTCCGGAAATGCTTCTATACGTTTTTCCAAATCTTCTGCCGAAGCCGCTTCCGCCGCCGGGAATCCCAGTCTCTCTATCTCTGCTACCTGTGCAAAATCTTCAGGTCTGACATTGCGAATCGTATATTCCATGATATTACCTCCGTTTTTTCCACTGTTTCCCATTATAGCGTTCCCTGTTTATCCCGTCAAGGAACTCAAAAAAGGTCCGCCGGAACATTTTTCATATACATGACAATCGTAAAAAGGCGAAATCCGCTTCCATATTCTGAAGCGGTCTCGCCTATTTTCTTTGTAAAATGCACTTATTTACTTACCGTTAGCCGCAATGGAAAGCGTTTTATTTTTTCTATTATAAAAATATACACTGTCTGACAGGATTTCTTTCGGATCCACCTGGGTTCTGTTGACACATTTTACCATATCCTGTAATTCTTTTGGGGTATATATCCCGGAATCGGGTACGAGAATTGTTTCATGGATACTGCTGGGCAGTACATAATAAGAATTGTCTAATACATCCGCTACATGCTGCTGCACATTGGGATAAAAAAGACTGTAGGCGCCAAAATACTTTTCCGTATTAGTCAGAATAAACATCGGAATATCATCATCCAGATCTTCTAAACAGATATGTAAGTCTTCTTTATCGGCAGCCATACGGATCATATCGTTGATACTGATGAGACTGACCGGATATTGTCTGGCTGTATTGGCTTTTGCCATTGCCAGAAGCTGAGATGAAGTTATCCCCCAGTGTTCCGTCTGGCTCTGGTCAATCAGCACCATAGCGTTTCCCGTAGAGCCTCCATCTATACGATAGCTGCAGATTACTGCCAGATCCAGCATCTTTTCATGGGGCAGCGATTCCAGCCGCGCTTTGTTCCAATCTGCATTGATTACATGGGCAAAAATGTGCTCGCGCGCACGGTAAAAATCCATATAGCATTCTACCTGTTCTTCCAGCTTTTCTTTCTCCCTTATACCGATGTTCAATAGCCTGTCTGCAAGTTCATCGTAGGAGAAGGGTCTGTTTTTCAGCTGGGAATAAATATCCTGCAAAAATAATGCCGGCGATACATGGCTGTCCGCTGTCCGGATCACCAGGCCTTCTTTAACAACACCGTTATTTTTCGGAATCGGTTCAAAAGTGATCTGCACCTCCTTTCCCATCTGTCTTCGCATGGCACACATTAGTTCTCTTTTGAAAGTTTCATACGTCATACTGTTGTCCTTTCTTATATAATATTAACGTTTCCGCAACGTCCACCTGTATAATTTTGCAGCCAGCTTATATCCTTTTACATTATGCATACAACAAAAGATTCCTCTCAATCTTTTTGCATACTACATCCTTTATAAAAGAGTTTTAAAATGCAGTCATTCACTGTATCTTTCAAAAAAGAATCTTTCTGCTTAACGCTTCAGTATCTTCGCAGCGACTCATCCAGACATATTTCAGTGCAAAAAACTGCCCAGCAAAATACACAATAAAAATATTCGAACTAAAAATAAAAAATGGAAAATCTCCCGAACGGGATAAAAATGATCACTAAAAAGAATTTCTTTATTTATCCGCCCAGAGCAGATGCTCTGAACGGAATAAAAATTGAAATTAAACGCGGGAAAGATACTCGCCTGTACGTGTATCGATCTTGATCTTGTCACCCTGGTTTACGAACAGCGGTACGTTTACCTGAGCACCAGTCTCAACGATAGCCGGTTTGGTAGCGCCCTGTGCTGTATCGCCCTTGAAGCCCGGCTCTGTATCTGTAATCTCCAGCTCTACGAACAGCGGAGCCTCTACCATGAATACGCTGCCTTTGTAGGAGCAGACTTTACACATTTCGTTCTCTTTAACGAATTTCAGGGAATCACCAATGGTCTCGGCATTGATAGCGATCTGATCGTATGTTTCCATATTCATGAAATAGAACAGATCTCCATCTGCATACAAATACTGCATGTCCTGTCTGTCGATATGGGCTGTCGGGAACTTCTCAGTCGGACGGAAAGTTTTCTCTACAACACCGCCACTGATAACATTTTTTAATTTGGTTCTGACGAAAGCAGCTCCCTTACCCGGTTTTACATGCTGAAACTCGATGATCTGTACAACGTTGCCATCGATTTCCAGTGTTACACCATTTCTGAAATCACCTGCTGAAATCATTTATATTTCCTCCTTAATATTCACATGATAAGCTTTAGTATATAATATAATACCATACGATGTTTTTCAACTTATTTTTTCAGAGATTTCCAAAACAATCTCCGAAAACGCCTTTTTGTCCGTGTGGATTTGCACATCCGCCACCTTTTCATACGTGGATTCCCTGGCATCCATAAGACCTGTGATCTTTTCCCGCAGATTTCCTCCCTTTAACAGGGGACGGGATGTATCTCTTTTCAGTCGTTCCATCAGGGTATCCACATCCGCCCGCAGATACACCACTGTGCCAAGCTCTTTCAGCAGCGGCTGGTTCGCCTGCGTCATGGGAAGCCCTCCGCCTACAGAGATCACCATCCGCTCCTCTGCCTGCATAAGCTTCTTAAGCATCTCTGTCTCCAGTTCCCTGAAATACGCTTCTCCCTGCTCCGCAAAAATCTGGTTCACCGGCATATGCTGCTCCTGAACGATCAGATCATCGGTATCCGTAAATTTCAGTCCCAGATGTCTGGCCAGATGCTTGCCTACGCTGGTTTTGCCGGCTCCCATGAAGCCGATCATAATAATGTGCTTCATGACATATTTTCCTTTCTCTGACTTTTTCTGTAAAAATACAGGACTATTTTTTCCAGATACCGTTTGAGCACGATCTGGATCTCTTCCTTGGGATGGATCGGCGATACCAGTATAGTGCGGATACCTGTACGGTTTGCGCCATAAATATCGGTAAACAACTGATCTCCGATAAAAATGGTCGTTTTCTCATCCGTATGCATCAGCTGCATGGCTTTTTTATAATTTTTTGTCGATGGCTTGTGGGCGTCCTCTATAAAATGCACATTTACCCTGTCATTAAAGCTTTTTACTCTGGGAAGCTGATTGTTCGACAGCAGACAGCATTCAAACCCTATAGTTTTCAGCCGCGCAAACAGGGCGATGGCCCTTTCATCCGCCGGAGCGCCATGGGGCACCAGCGTATTGTCGATATCAAAAATCAGCCCCCGGTAACCCTCCCGGTACAAGCCTTCAAAATCGATCTGATAAGTGGAAGCCTCACAGCTTCCGGGATAAAATCTCTCCAGCATTGTCACTCTCCTAATTCTGATGATATGTGGAGAGGAAATCCCTCATCTTATCCATGGACTCTTTCAAAACAGTCTCTCTTGGCAGATAGACGATCCGGAAATGATCCGGCTGTTTCCAGTTAAATCCGCTGCCGGGTACAAAAAGCACTCTCTTCTCCCTCAGAAAATCCAAAGCAAACTGGGTATCATCCGTAATATTAAAACGCTTTACATCTATCTTCGGGAATATGTAAAATGCAGCCTTCGGTTTGACCGCAGATAATCCCGGAATATCGTTTAGCAGCTTATAGATCACTTCTCTCTGTTCATAGATACGGCCGCCGGGAACGATATACTCATTTACACTCTGATAGCCTCCCAGAGCCGTCTGGATCACGGACTGTCCCGGTACATTGGAGCACAGGCGCATATTAGAAAGCATATTCAGGCCCTCAATGTATCCCTTCGCCACCTTTTTATTACCGCTTAAGATCATCCAGCCCACACGGAATCCGCAGATCATGTGGGACTTTGACAGTCCGCTGAAGGTAACGCAGAAAAGATCCGGCGCCAGCGAAGCGATGGAAACATGCTCTTCCCCGTCCATAACAAGCCTGTCGTAGATCTCATCCGAAAAGATGATCAGCTCATGTCTTCTGGCGATCTCCACGATCTGCTCCAGCAGCTCCTTCGGATACAGAGCGCCTGTCGGATTGTTGGGATTGATAATAACCAGTGCCTTAGTACGGTCAGTGATCTTTGACTCCATATCCTTGAGATCAGGATACCATTCAGCTTCCTCATCACAGATATAATGTACAGCCTTTCCTCCAGCCAGATTGGCACAGGCAGTCCACAACGGATAATCCGGAGATGGGATCAGTATCTCATCTCCATCATTAAGCAGCGCGTTCATCGACATCTGAATCAGCTCACTGGCTCCGTTGCCGGTATAAATATCCTTCATCGTCACATTCGGAATATGCTTGATCTGCGCATACTGCATGATGGCCTTTCTGGCAGAAAAGATTCCCCTGGAATCCGAATATCCCTGGGAATTCATGATATTATCACGCATATCAAAAATTACTTCTTCCGGTGCCGTAAAACCAAATGGCGCCGGATTACCGATATTCAGTTTCAGAATCTTCATGCCTGCCTCTTCCATGCGGGCAGCCTCATCCACTACCGGACCTCTGACATCATACAATACATTATCCAGCTTTGAGGATTTCTCAAAACTTCTCATTTTTTCACTATCTCCTCTCACCGATCCTCAGGATGTTTTTTCCATCAGATCCTTTAATTCTTCCATCAGCGTATTAACGTCCTTAAACTCCCTATAAACGGAAGCAAAACGTACATACGCCACACCGTCCAGCTTTTTCAAATGATCCATCAGCACATTGCCGATAGTGGTGCTGGATACCTCGCGGTCCGACATCCTGAAAATCTCATTTTCCACGGAATCCACCAGTTTATTGATGACTTCCGCAGAGATCGGACGTTTATAGCAGGCTCTCATCACACCCGCTTCTATTTTGGAGCGGTCATACTGCTGCCTTGTCTGATCCTTTTTGATCACCACCAGAGGCAGAGTTTCTACTTTTTCATATGTCGTAAAACGCTTTCCGCAGGAATCACAGAGACGCCTTCTGCGGATCGCAGTATTGTCATCCACCGGCCGGGAATCTAGCACACGTGTATTATCCTCAAGACAAAACGGACATTTCATGGACTACCTCCTACTGCATTCTCTCCGGTACGATATCGGTACCATAACGGCCCTCCAGGAACTGTTTGAAATAGGTTTCATCCTTTCTGACCTTTTCTCCATTCTCTTTCAGGAACAGAGCCAGAGGATACAGTCTTGTCTCTCCGCTCTCATTGCAGTCGGTCATCCAGATCTCATCACGTCTGAGAACACTATTGGCCATAGTCGGCATATCATAGGAAGTACCAAGAAGCTGTGCGCCGTTTACATTGACCTGCGGACCGGTAAACATTTCCAGAAGGAAACGGAATGCCTTAGAATGAAGCTTCTGGTTAGCATCATCAAGAAGAAGTGTTTCACCATGAACAAGGGCCATGGCCGCCAGCGCATACAGACGCACCATCTGGATCATACCTTTACCCACCTGTTCTAACGGAAGCTTCATACCATCCCGCACAACGAAAATCTGATCCGCATCGACAGAAATTTCCGTAATGCGGCTCTGTACACAGGCCAGCGCTTTTTTCAGAAGCCCAGCTGCCTGGGAATCTAAAAGAGTTTCCCGCACAAAACTGTCATCCAAGGCAGAACAATCTACAAAACGGATTTTCTGCAAAAGTGCTTTGACTCCTTCGATGCACTCATTATCTGTTATATGTTCCATCACAAAACTCAGCATAGGCATATCATCCGTCAGTGGTGAAACATCCAGCTGTTCCAGATCCTCTCCGAGAAATACACCGTCACGGTCGCGGTCAAAAATCACATCATACGTAATATCTGTCAGATTTCTGAAAAACAGTGTTTCCTCTGTCACATCGCCTTTAAGAATACGCAGTACATACTCATATTCATGTTCATTGTTTCTGATAAAAAGATCAAAACCTGTAGGCTCATCTTCATTCCCATAAAAGCAATGCTGCTCCCTCATGGCAACCTGCGGTTCACGGATCAATCGTGTAAGGTAGCCGAGAGCTTCGAGCACCGCGCTTTTTCCGCTTCCATTGGCTCCGTAAAGAAGCAGCGCCGGCAAAATTCCTACACCATCCAGTTGACTGCGGATCAGAGTTTCGGGAAACTCGGTAATATTGGCTTCCAGCAGGGAAAGCTCTGCTGCATTGCGGATTGATTTATAATTTGCTGTAGTAAATTGAACAATCATTGTTGTCTCCTCCCTCGTCAGATTTGCATTTCATTCTGATTTTACTTGATATTATGTCAAATATAACACACGCGAAACTTTTTCGCAATCATCAGAGAGATTTTTTCTCGTTATCATTCATTTCAGTTTCACTGTTTTTCCTCATTGTTTCGGTGTCAAAACACATACAGC
>CALZMS010000032.1 GCA_945788595.1 uncultured Lachnospiraceae bacterium | reverse complement strand
ACGGTGGAAAAGCCGCTGATCGTTTACGATGTGCCGGGACAGTACAGTCAGCAGATCCATGAGATCTACGGTATGGACTGGCAGCCGGGCAAGGGAAGAGAGAAGGACGCAGAACAGGAGAACGCATAATATGTCAGGAAAACTGTATCTTTGTGCCACGCCCATCGGAAATCTTGAGGATATCACTTTCCGCGTGGTGAGAATATTGAAGGAAGCGGATCTGATCGCGGCGGAGGATACAAGAAACAGCCTCCGGCTGCTGAATCATTTTGAAATAAAAACGCCCATGACCAGTTATCATGAGTATAATAAGATCGAAAAGGGACATCAGCTGGTGGAAAAAATACTGGGCGGCCTTACCGTGGCACTGATCACAGACGCGGGCACACCGGGTATTTCAGACCCGGGGGAAGAGCTGGTGAAAATGTGCCTGGAAGCAGGCATTCCGGTATCCAGTGTGCCGGGACCGGCGGCCTGTATCACAGCTCTGACCATGTCGGGACTTTCTACCCGCAGGTTTGCTTTTGAGGCCTTTCTTCCTTCAGATAAAAAGGAAAAACAGGCGGTGTTGGAGGAATTAAAGGCAGAGACAAGAACGATTGTCCTGTATGAGGCACCCCACCGGCTGCTTCGCACTCTGCAGGAGCTTTACGATACCCTGGGAGAACGAAAGATCACGGTCTGCCGGGAACTGACGAAAAAGCACGAAACAGCGTTTCAGACTACGCTGAAAGGGGCAGTGGACTGGTACAGTCAAAATGAGCCCCGGGGCGAATGCGTGCTGGTGCTGGAGGGAAAAAGCCGGGAAAGCATTGCAAAGGAAAAACAGGAAAGCTGGCAGGAGATATCCATTGAGGAACATATGGAGCGGTATGAAAGTCAGGGAATCTCCAGAAAAGAGGCCATGAAGCTGGTAGCTGCGGACCGGGGAACCACAAAGAGAGATATCTATCAGTATCTTCTGGAACATAAAGAATAATATTTGAGAGAAAGCGGGTGATCGTATCAGTACGGATTTTGAACGTTTTTTGACAAGTGGTCAGGAAAGAGTCCGTCTTGATATGGCCATCCGCGTTTTTTGTCATGGGACGGATCCGGAGGAAAATCATCGCATCCGCTGCGGGGAGTATCTGCGGCTGCGTCACCGGACTGTCGGAGAAAAGCTTTTGGATACGGGAGATCTGGTTGGTCTGCGGGTTTGTATGGAAAACGGATTTTTTCCGGAGGAAGACAGAGGACGCCTTCTTTCGCTGGCAGTAGCGAAGGGACAGATGGATTGCCTGGGTGTGCTTCTTGCGGCAGACCATTCAATGGAGATATCAGGAAGAAAGCAGCAGCATAGACAGTCACTGTGCACTCGTGTCTTGACGCTTCTGGGACGGAAATTTGACCGTTATTATCCCTGGCTTGGGCAGATCTTTCACTTGCTGCTTCCGGCCCGTACAGAAGGTTATGTAGCGCGCCTGGGGACGGATGGATTTTCTCTGTGTTTGCAGGAAACCTCCTTTTTGCATATTTTTGAGGAAGACAGTGAGCGGTGTCAGAGGGATGTGGCCCATGTATTGCTTCATCAGAACTTATTTCATCCTTTTTATGCCAGACAGATACAGGATAAGGAAATTTGGGATATCTGCTGCGACTGTGTAGCAGAATGGATCTTGGAGAAAAGGCTTGGCTATGAACGTAATGTTCCTGCCGGGGAACGGAAGCAGAGGACGGAGGTCTATCGTTTCCTGGAAAAAGAGAAACTGGTTTCGGCGGCGGCGCTTTACCCGCGACTTCAGGAGCTTTCAGAAAAGCAGCAGCAGGAAATCTGTCAGCTTTTTGTCTGCGATGATCATCAGCTGTGGTACACTACTGAGCATTCTATAGAGCAGTGGAAGCGTCAGATACGTCGGCAGAAAAGGGCCGCCGGGGAGGGTTCTGAAGAAGGTGTTTCCGGAGGCATACGGGGCAGTGGCGGTCATACGGTTAGAAAATATCAGGAGCCTGAGGCTTCAGAGTATGAGTACCAGGCATTTCTGGAACGGTTTATGGTATCAGGGGAGGAGAGGATCCTGGATCAGGACAATTTTGATCCGATACTGTACCATTACAGCCGGAGCCGTTATGATGGTCCGGTGCTTCTGGAGCCTCTGGAGACCAGTGAGGTGAGAAGACTTTCGGAGCTGGTGATCGCCATTGATACCTCCGGTTCCTGTTCCGGGGATATCGTGCAGCAGTTTTTACGGGAGACGTTTACCATACTGGAGAAGAAGGAGCGATTTTTCCGGAAGATGCGGGTGCATATCCTGCAGTGCGATTCCATGATCCAGGATTATCAGCTCATTGAAAGCGAAAATGACTGGGAAGAATACCGGAAAAATGTGAAAATCACCGGCTTTGGCAATACAGATTTTCGGCCGGTGTTTGACTGGATCCGGGAAAAGCAAAGAAGCGGTGAAATCCGGGATCTGAAGGGACTGATCTATTTTACAGATGGTGACGGCATATTTCCACGGGAAGCTCCGGAGTATGAGACGGCCTTTGTGTATTTAAATGAGCGGCTTTTAAAGGGAAAGCTTCCGGCTTTTATCCGGCCGGTGAACCTTCATATCGATCGGGAATTTTCCAATCTGTTTGATGAGGAGAGCAGCTTCGGTTACTGTGGCGGAAAGTAGGAGAAACATGAATATACAGCGAGCAAAAGAAGAAATAATACATACCGTGAAGGCATACACGGCCAGAACAGAGGAAGGGGATTTTCGGATACCGGTGGCAAGACAGCGACCGATCCTGCTGATCGGACCGCCGGGAATCGGCAAGACGGAAATCGTGCGGCAGGCAGCTGAGAGCTGTGATGTGGGCTTTGTGGCGTATACCATGACCCACCATACGCGCCAGAGCGCCGTGGGACTTCCGGTGATCACAAAACAGAGCTATCAGGGGCAGGAATATGAGGTCACCCGCTACACTATGAGCGAGATCATCGGCAGCGTCTATGCCTATATGGAGCAGAGCGGAAAAAAAGAAGGCATTTTGTTTCTGGATGAGATCAACTGTGTGTCGGAGACTCTGATGCCCACCATGCTGCAGCTATTGCAGGGAAAGAAATTCGGTGAATTTTCCGTTCCGGAAGGATGGATCATTGTGACAGCGGGAAATCCGTATGTATACAATACTTCTGTCCGGGAATTTGACATGGTGACCCTGGACAGGGTAAAACGGTTGGAGATCGAGCCGGATTATGGCGTGTGGCGGGCTTATGCCCGGGAAAATCGTCTGCATGGTGCCATTTTATTTTTCCTGGATTGCAAAAAGGACCGGTTTTATTATACCCGACGGGAAGGGAAACGGCTGCAGTTTGTGACGGCCCGGGGCTGGGAGGATCTGTCCCGGATACTTTTGGAGTATGAAGAGCTGGGGATTCCGGTGGATGAGGAGCTGGTCAGCCAGTATCTTCAGTGCGAGAGCATTGCCCATGAGTTTTTTTCCTGGTATGAGCTGTACAGAAGCTATGGGGCGGATTTTTCTTCGCTTCGGCTGGAGGAAGCAGAACCGGATGAGGCGCTTCTTGCCCGGGCAAAAGCGGCCGGATGGGAAGAACGCTGCTGTCTGGTGCAGTATGGCAGCAGTCTGATCGCAGAGAAGACGAAAAGCTGGGATGAGGCGAGAAAAAGATACAGTCTGTGCAAAGAACGGGCGGAGTTTCTCACGGAGTGGATGCACCGGCAGGAGGCAAACGGGCAGAAGACATCGCCGGCAGAGTTTATAGAAGAACAGAAAAAAGCGCTGCAGATCCGGCATAAGACTATGCCTTTGCAGGAAAATGAGCTGCAGGCAGAAAAGCAGAAGCTGGGGATCCTGGATGATTTTTACAGCTTTTGTCTGAAACATCAGGCGGTCACAGCAGAAGACTGTGAAGTGCTGACTGAGGATTGGATTGGCGGGAAGCAGAATAAGATAGATCTGTTGGAGAAGGAGTGCAGCCTGCAGATCAGTCGGGTGCTTGGATTTCTGCACGATGCCTGGGAGGATGAAGCGGAGTATCTGCAGCTGATCGAGGCCATGACACAGCATGAGGATACGGTGCTTTTTCTGCAAGAGCATCCGCAGAAGTTGTATGAAGAGTATATTCCCCGTCTGATTCTGGAGGATGAGACAAAGGCGCTTTTGCAGGAGGTGAAGGCGCTGGAAAATACCACAGTATGATTTTTTTGTACACGGATTGCATAGGTAACTGGCGGAAAAGCGGCAGATTTAGAAAAATATGGAATAGAATATATTGATCGGACCATATAGTGTAAGAAAAAGAGAAAAACTATGTTGAATTTTCTCTGGGCCGGAATGCTTCTTCTGGGCATCGTATATGCGGCTTTTGCCGGTACGCTGCCGGAGGTGACAGAAGGCTGCCTTAACGGCGCAAAGGAAGCGGTGGAGCTATGCCTGTCGGTGGCAGGCGTGGTGGCTTTCTGGAATGGTCTGATGACGATCGCAAAAGAATCGGGGCTGGTCTCTCTGGCGGCAAGGGGAGTCCGGCCTTTTCTGGTATGGCTGATGCCGGGGCTTAAAGGATGTGAGGAGGCGCTGGACGCGATTTCTGTCAATATGGCAGCTAATGTGCTGGGACTTGGCTGGGCAGCTACGCCGGCGGGGCTGCAGGCTATGGAGGCGCTGGAGGAGATTGAGGAGGAGAGGCGGAAGGGTGAGTATGTTATGGGGAGTGAAGGTGCTAGGAAGAGTGACGACACGATGGAATCAGGAATCACTAGGAAGAATGGAAAAGAGAAGAGTTCTGGAGAGAGGCGCAGAGACGGGATGCCCGTGGGGGTAGCCAGTAATGAAATGTGCACATTTCTGATCCTGAATATTTCGTCGCTGCAGCTGATCCCGGTAAATGTGATCGCTTACCGCAGCCAGTATGGCAGTGTGGATCCGGCGGCTGTGGTGGGGCCGGGAATCTTGGCTACGGCCGTGAGTACGGGGGTGGCGATTATTTTTTGCAAGATGATGAACAGGCAAGGTTGATCTTGCGTTCATTCGTGAGGGAGATATGAATATAAATCAGCTACTGTTTATTCTTGAAATGCTCACCCTATCATGTTATCATATATTTATAGAAGGTGCTGCCGATAGACGGCTAGCCCTTATCTTTTAAGTAAAAACGATCGCCAGTCGTGTCAGGACTTATTTGCGGCGGTCGTTTTTGCTTGTGTTTTTATGTGCTTGGTTTTCTTCCCTGCGATCTAATCTCTCAATTTTCTCCACAATCTTTCCAACTGCAACTCCGGATCCAAAAACGGCAAGGATAAATTCTGTCAGTGTAATATACTCCATCATCATAATCGCACCACCCTCCTTTCCGGAGGGCTTTTATTACATCCCTCCTTTTTTAGAAGGGCCAGCCGCCTACCGTTATGGTAACACCTTGTCTCTTTTGAGATATTTTCAGTTTATCATGATTTTATTTGTTATACAAAAATAAATATATTTTAATAGTATACTTTGCGCGCAAAATTATATAGACAGGCTAATGGCGATGGCCCGATGGCTCATTATGCGGTTATCAGATATCGTTTGGCAGGGTAGAGAGGCATATCTTCTGGGCGGCAGAGAGTTTCCTGTATGCATATCTCCTTATCAGGGAAAAACTGTCTGGCACTGGATTTTATGGCTGGCGCTGTCTGCCCATCCAGAGTATGGGCTGTGACCTGTAATATATTGTCCTGCAGCGCGGCCAGATAGTCCACCAGGGTGGGCAGGGGAAACAGGGTACTGTCCAGCGCTTCTATGGTAGTATTGGAACCATTCCCCCGGGAGACGTTGTCCAAGCGCTTAGTGATGCTTTGGCAAGGGCAGGGATCCGGAAGAAAACGGGTGTAGTCACCTGTGCGGTAGCGGATCAGGGGCATGGCTTCCATGCCGATGGTGGTAATGACCAGCTCTCCCCACTGGCCGTCGGGGACAGGCTTAAGGTCGGGACCGATGATTTCGCCTATGATGTGATTTTCCCGAAGATGCATGCCTTCGTGAGCAGGGCAGGTGATGGCACCGCCCATAACCATTTCCCGGGAACCATAGTGGGGGAAAGTCTGGCTGTGTAACCGTGCTTCCAGAGCTTCCACTACGCCCTCGGGACAGGCGTCTCCGGAGATCAGGGCATGTTTTATGGGAAAAGCATCGCTGTGTGTGGCACTGTACATGCGGGCTACAGACAGAAGCGTGACGGGAAAGCCAATGTAAGCGTCCGGGCGTTTCTGACAGATGTAGTCACACTGTTCTTTATAGGTTTTCCGGCTGCCCAGGCGAAGGGGAACAGCGTCAAGGGATAAAACTGCCCGTTCGATCAGATCACCAAGGCTGAAGGCACCGGAGAAGGGAAAAGCAATCAGTACCTTTTCACCGGCCTGTACCATTTCCGAGATTCCTGCAGCAAAAAAACCGATGGTGTTGGCTGTATCTTTTTCGGAATAAAAGATTCGTTTGGACGGACCGGTGGTGCCGCTGGTGGCGCCGGAAATAACCCGGGAAATCTGGGACTGGGAGGTCAAAAGCAGGCTCTGACTATGAGTGGCCAGCATCTCGGGGGTGGTAAAGGGAAGATTTTTCAGTTTCTCCAGGGAGGAAAGGTTTTCCGGGAGATTATGATAGAATCTCCCGAAGGTGTGTATCTGGGAAAGCAGCTCATTTAAGCGGTTAAGCTGCAGCTTTTCCAGGGTTGGTCTTGTCAGATCTGTCAGCTGTTCTGTTTTGCAGATCCAGGTATCTATGTTTGAACATTTCATTTGCGATAGAGAGCCTTTCCGTTGATGTCGGTCAGATTGTAGGCGCAAAACGGCACCATACCGTGTTCAGTGTCCACTTCGCAGATATAGCAGCGGCGCAGACGGTCAAGATCCAGGTTCCATGCATCCTGGAACAGCATGCCGGATACGGTGAATGTGTTCTCCTCGGCTTTTCGCAGGAATGCATCGAGGGAAGAGGTGTCGCAGCAATCGGAGACGGAAGATGCACAGCAGTTGTCAGAAGATGTTTCGCAGCAGCAGGAGTCTGTGCAGCAATCGTCAGAAACAGGCATTTCAGAACAGCAGGAATCCTCACAGCAAACCTCAGCAGTCGTATCTTCGCAGCAACAATCCGCTTCCTGCGGCTTTTGGCTCCACTGTTTTGCAACGAACTGCCGGGCATCGGAACTTTGCATGCAGCTGCACTGGCTCTGGCGTCGGGGCAGGGCTTTCAGGGTGCCGTCATCTTTTCTAAGATAGCTGGCGTGGAAGGAACAGTAGGGACTTTCCGCGCCGCCGCCGCCGAAGTCAGTGGCTTTGCACAGGCCGCCGGTCTGTTCTTCCAGTAAGGAAAGTACCCGGGGAATAGTCAGCCGCATTTTTGGCGCGGTCAGACCGCAGCGGCCAAAATAACTGATAGGCTGAATATGTACGCCCCGGATATAGGGAATCTGTGAAATGGCAAATTTAAGGATCTCACCAAGGACTTGATCATTTACGCCGGGAGCTACAGTCGGCACCAGAACTACAGGCAGACCGGCCTTTTTGCAGCGGTCGATGGCTTTAAGCTTCAGCTCTTTTAAAGGACGTCCCCGGAGAACACGGTAGATCTCGTTATTCAGGCCATCGAACTGTAAAAAGACACAGGAGACGCCGCTGCGGGCCAGAAGCTCGGCATATCCATCTTCCTGGGCAATACGCAGACCGTTGGTATTCAGCTGAAAGAAAGAGAACCTTTTTTCTTTGCCAAGAGCAATGATTTCGGGCAGATCATCCCGCATGGTGGGCTCTCCTCCGGAAAGCTGGATATTAAAGGGACCTCCCCGCTGCATCAGCATATCATACTGGGCAGAAATCTCTTCCAGAGACAGATCGTGGGGGGACTGTTCTCCTGCGGAGGCAAAGCATACCGGACAGGCAAGGTTGCAGCGATTTGTCAATTCTAACAAAACGCAGCAGCCATCTCTTTCATGGTCTTCACAGAGACCGCAGTCATGGGGACAGCCGTTTTTGACCGGGACGGCACCCACAGGTGTGACTTTTCCCGCAGGAACCCGGTTCCAGGCCCGGTAGCTGTCCAGGTCGCCTTCCCACAGCAGCGTCTGAAAAGAACCGTGTTCGGGGCAGCTTTTTTCCATATAGATTAGCCCGTCTGTACCTACAGTTTTGCAGGCATCAATGGTTTTCAGACAGACGGGACATACACTTTTGATCTTTTCAAAACATTCAGACATGATAGTTATTCAACTCCTGTTCAAATTGATGTTTTAAGCTTTGCCAGTCATGATCCGGAAAACTGACACGGATAAGATCCGCAGCCAGAATTCCCTTGATTCGGATACCTTCCCGCTCTGCCAGAAAGACAGGGCGTCTGAGCTTGTGATTGCATCGGGTC
>CALZMS010000031.1 GCA_945788595.1 uncultured Lachnospiraceae bacterium | reverse complement strand
GGTGAGCCGTCTGATCAAACGCCGCACGGTGGCAAATGAAGCCTGCGATGCAGGGCGAGTGATGATCAATGGAAAACCAGCCAAAGCATCTGTTGCTGTAAAGGCCGGGGACGTTCTGGAAATTCAGTTTGGCACCCGTACGGTACGGGCAGAGATCCTGAATGTACAGGAAACGGTAAAAAAAGAAGCAGCTCAGGAGATGTACCGGCTGCTGTGATGGTATGAATAATAAAGATACGATTTCATATACTATAAGAAAAAAGTGAGTTTGGCCTATGCCGGAGCCCCAGAACAGAAACCGACATGAGCTGTGCCTGCGGGAATGCCAGAAAGGTGAGATCAGCGGTGTTAAAGAGGTGATATCCTTTGATGCAGAATCCATCCGTCTGGACACCGTATGCGGCCGCCTTCAGATCAGAGGACATGAGCTGCATATTGGTGAACTTTCCCTCGAAACAGGACATATCAGTCTCAATGGAACGGTGGACAGTATACAATACATGAAGGGCGGCAATGCAAAAGCGGAGCAAAAAAAACTCTGGCAGCGTCTGTTTCGCTGATGGGATCTTCCAGAGTTGCTGCTGATCTCTGGCTGTTTGTGCAGATGGCATTTTTTGGCTGGTGCATGGGTCTGGTTTACGATAGTCTGCGTATTTTCAGAAACACATTTCCCCACAGCAAGCGCTGGGTGGACAGAGAAGATCTGGTGTTCTGGATTTGTGCAGGCTTTCTTTTTTTTGACTGGATCGTGCGCCATGTTGAGGGGGCGCTCAGAGGCAGCGAAATACTGGCTACTGTTATGGGTGCTGCCGTTTACCAGTATACGATCAGCTCTTTTCTGGTAAAAAATGCCAGCTATATTCTCCGGCTTGTGACATTAGCGGTAAAAAAGCTGTTTTTCCCTGCCTGCCTGTGTATAAAATGGTTGAAAAATCATCTCAAAAGGGGTAGAATTCTGATGTATAGTCATTTGGAGAAAGTCCAGGAAGAGAAAAAAGATCGGGGAGAACGAAAGAATAATGGCGAAAGCAGGATTTAAGAAGAGAGCGTACCGGGCCAGCCGGAACTATCGGCAGAATCTGATCGGTATGCTGACGATCACCGTGATCGTCTGTGTGCTTTTGTGCGTGATATGCGTAAAGAGCAGTGCCATGCATCGGACGATTGAGGAGAATAATACTACGATTTCCCGGCTGGAAACCCAGATCGAAGAGGAGACGGAGAGAACGGAGACCATCGAGAAAAAGGGAGCATATATGCAGAGTGATGAGTACGTGGCAAAGATCGCCAGAGAAAAGCTCGGACTTGTAAACGATGGCGAGATCATGTTTAAAGAAGCAAAATAAACAGTTGGCTCTCATGTTTTGACATTTTTTTTAGAATACTGTCTGTATAATGATCTCCGACGATGGTGTCAGGGGAGGGTGGTTTATGCAGCAGATTATATTTGCCATGTTCGCAGCAGGCCTGTTTCTGGCGGCGCAGAACATGGCAAAAGTTTTTTTTCACGGTAAAGAAAAAAGCTTCAGCGGGCTGATGCCGCAGGACCGGCTGTTATGGATGAAAGCAGAAGCTTTTCAGACACTTTCAGAAGAGCTTTATGAACAGGAAGAAGAGCCTGTTTCTGCTATGGAGAGTGTCTGGGGGCTGTTTCAGAGAAGAGCCTGCACGAACTGTCATTACCGTGTGAATTGCGAAAAAGTAGGACGGATCGGGAGAAAAAAATATGCCGGTAGTCTGATCCGACTGATGGATGAGAATAAATGGGAGCAGTATGAGCAGGGACTGGGAGAATGGCTTTCCTGGTGCAGCAGAGGCCGGGAGACAGCGCAGATTCTGGCTTATTGTATGCAGGAATACTATGCTGAACAGTTTCACAGAAAACAGCTCCGGGATCTTCAGGAAGCTACAGCCCTGCAGTTGGGAGAAATCTCCCATATGCTGCGTCAGTCTGCCAGAGAAGCCCGAAAATATCAGCCGCTGGGAGAAGGTATGCTAAAAAAACTCAAAAATGCAGCATATCGGCGGGGGATAGTCGTGGGGGAAGCCTGGTCTATGGAAAAGGATAACCGGCGTCTTGTAATTTTTGTTACGCTTCGCACCAGAAATCACACGACAAAATCGCTGCAGGAAGTTCTGGAGGTTCTGGAAAAACTTACGGGGCGTCATCTGATGCCAGATAAAAACCAGAAAATGTATGTTAGTGAAGAGTATGAAATCTACTGTTTTACGGAAGCGGTGCGTTATGAGCTTCTGTGCGGCGTCAGCCGCATACCCAGAGCACCGGAACGGACATGCGGAGACAATTACAGTATTTTTGCCGGAGACGGCAGTGTACAGCTGTGTCTCTCTGACGGGATGGGGTCCGGCGTGCGGGCAGAGCAGACCAGTGAGAGGGTGCTTAATCTCCTGGAGGAATTTATGGCCTGCGGATTTTCTAAGGAAACTGCTTTTCAGATGATTCATACATCTTTCCTTTTGCAGGAAGAGAGAGAGACCTATGCCACACTGGATATCTGTCAGGTCAATCTGTACACCGGAGTATGTGAGTTTATGAAAGCCGGAGCCTGTGCATCTTATATTCTCCGTCGTAACCGGGTGGAATGTATAGCTTTTCCGACCATGGCACCGGGGTTGAGAACAGAGAGCGGATACGAAAAAGCCAGAGTGCGTCTTCAGCCGGGGGATTATATTATCATGGTGACGGATGGTGTACAGGATGCTTTTTCACAAGACGGGCAGGAAGATGCCTGGCAGGAACTTTTACTGCATCTGACACAGAAAGCGCCAAAGCGAATGAGTGAGGAGATACTGTCTTCTATTCCTCAAAATGACAAAATACCTGCCGATGACAGAACTGTATTGGTGGCTGGTTTCTGGGACAAACAGGAGTAATACGAATGATAAAAAAAGTTGGACGATTCATGGAACAGTGGCATATGGTGCCGGACAATAAAAAAATACTGGTGGGATTTTCCGGCGGCGCAGATTCCCTGTGCCTGATGGAGATACTGCGTGAGCTGAGTCCGTATTATGAGCTGTCTTTGTATGCGGTACATGTGCATCATGGACTCAGAGGAGAAAACGCTGATCAGGATGCTGCTTTTGTTGAGTCATATTGCCGGAAATACGAAATCCCCTGCCGGATTTTTCACGTATCAGCCGCTAAAGAGGCAAGAGAACAGAAAATCAGTGTTGAGGAGGCCGGACGGAATCTGCGATACAGACTTTTTGACAGAATGAAAAAAGAATGGGGAACCGGTGCAATTGCAGTAGCCCATCATCAGAACGATCAGGCAGAGACTGTACTGTTTCAGATGGCAAGAGGAAGCAGTCTGACGGGGGCTGGCGGGATCCGTCCGGTGAATGAGGGGATTATCCGCCCACTGCTGTGTGTCAGCAAAAAAGAAATTCTGTCTTATCTGGAACAGAAAAAGATGACCTGGCGGGAAGATGAAAGCAATGCGGATACAACATATACAAGAAATTGTATTCGTCATATGATTCTGCCGCTTTTGGAAGAAAAGGTCAATGCGGGGACAGCAGAGCATATCGCAGATCTGGCTCTTATGCTTCAGCAGACAGAAAAGTATCTTCGTACGGTGGAGGATACTATATGGAATGATGTCGTAAGAAAACGCGAGGATGGCGTATTTTTATCAGAAGCTCTGCTGGATGAACCGGAACTGTTTCACCAGCGGCTGATCCTGCGTGCGGTGGAGGTACAGGCCGGCGGGAGAAAGGATGTGACAGCGGAGCATATCCGGAGTGTGACCAGACTGTTTTTTGTCTCCTGTGGAAAAAAGATCTGTCTTCCGTGCGGGATAATTGCCTGGAAAGAAAAAGAAGGCATCTGTATCGGCAGACAGCCGGACAGGAAACAAGGGGACGAAGCGTTGGAGTTAACCGTTCCCGGATGCTTTGCTTTTGAAAAAAACAGGATAGAACTGTGTATAAAGCCACAAAATCCGGCAAAAATTCCAGAAAATACGTATACGAAATGGTTCGATTATGATAAAATCAAAAACAGGCTTACACTGCGTAAACGCAGGCCTGAAGACGTCATCACCATAGATGATGCCGGTCACCATAAGAAGCTGAACCGTTTTATGATTGACCGGAAGATACCACAACACATAAGAGACAGTCTCTGGGTTCTTGCTGACGGATCATCTGTGGTCTGGCTGATCGGAGAACGTATCGGCGCAGATTACAAAGTGACAGAGAAGACGCAAAGGATCCTGGAGATTACAATCACAGGAGAGTGTGAACATGAGCGATAAAATCAAAGTATTATTAAGTGAAGAAGAAGTTGCAAAGAAGCTGGATGAAATGGCAGAAGTGATCAACCGTGATTATGCCGGAAAGTGTGTACATCTGGTGGGAATCCTTAAAGGAAGCGTGTTTTTTACCTGTGAACTGGCTAAAAGACTGACGATTCCTGTGACAATGGATTTTATGTCTGTATCCAGTTATGGAAACAGCACAAAATCTTCCGGTGTTGTTAAGATCGTAAAGGATCTGGATGAGCCTCTGATGGGAAAAGATGTTCTGATCGTGGAGGATATCGTAGATACGGGACGTACTCTTCATTATCTGATGAAAGTCCTAAATGACCGGCAGCCGGCCAGTATGAAACTGTGCTGTATGCTGGATAAGCCGGAGCGCCGGATCGTGGATGTAAAGGCAGATTATGTCTGCTTTAATATTCCGGATGAATTTGTTGTAGGATTTGGTCTGGATTATGCACAGAAATACAGAAATCTTCCCTATATCGGAGTGATCTGTCCGGAAGAATAAGACAGAGCAATTGCGGGAAGATTCGGAAACAAGAGGAGTAAAGGTTACGTGGGAAAACAATCAAGAATATGGACCGGGTATCTGGTGTTTTGTGCGCTTCTGGTGATTCTGTTCATTTATCTGTCCGGCAATATGCCGACACGTTCTGTCTACACCTGGCAGGAATTTCAGACAGCAGTGGAACAGGAACAGATACAAGCTGTGGAAATAGAGCAGAATCGTGAGATCCCTACCGGTTCGGTTAATGCGCTGCTTAAGGATGGACAGGAAGTCAGCTTTTATGTCAGCAACGTCAGTGACGTGGAAAAGCTTTTGCAGGAGCATGATCTGCAGTATACGCTGGATGATGTGCCGGGAGAGAGCATTTTTGGCAATGTAGTGCTGCCTGTTCTTTTATCCATGGTCGTGGTTATGATCATGATCATGTTTATGAATCGTTCAATGAACGGCGGCGGTTCTAATGCCAAAATGATGAATTTTGGAAAAAGCCGGGCGAAGCTGTCCGACGATAAAGATAAAAAGATCACTTTTGAAGAGGTGGCCGGTCTGGAAGAAGAAAAAGAAGATTTGAAGGAAATCGTGGATTTCCTGAAAAATCCCCAGAAATACACCCGCGTGGGTGCCCGTATTCCAAAAGGAGTACTTCTGGTGGGCCCTCCGGGAACCGGTAAAACACTGATGGCCAAGGCAATTGCCGGAGAAGCGGGAGTGCCGTTTTTCAGCATTTCCGGATCGGATTTTGTTGAGATGTTCGTGGGTGTGGGTGCATCCCGTGTACGTGATCTGTTTGAAGAAGGTAAGAAACACAGCCCCTGTATCATTTTTATTGATGAGATCGACGCAGTGGCCAGACGAAGAGGCACTGGCATGGGCGGCAGTCACGATGAGAGAGAGCAGACCCTGAACCAGCTTCTGGTAGAGATGGATGGCTTTGGTGTTAATGAGGGAATTATCGTGATGGCAGCCACCAACCGTGTGGATGTGCTGGATCCGGCAATTTTAAGACCGGGTCGTTTTGACCGCCAGGTAGCGGTAGCGGTACCGGATGTACGGGGGCGGGAAGCTATTTTAAAGGTGCATGCCAAAAATAAGCCCCTGGCAGAAGATGTGGATATTCACCAGATTGCCCAGACCACAGCCGGATTTACCGGAGCTGAGCTGGAAAGCCTTTTGAATGAATCTGCCATACTGGCGGCAAAGGATGACCGTATGTTCATCCGTCAGCAGGACATTAAGAGTGCCTTTATTAAAGTAGGTATTGGCATGGAGAAAAAGAGTCGTGTGATCTCCGAAAAGGAGAAAAAGATCACGGCCTATCATGAGACAGGACATGCGATCCTGTTTCACGTATTGCCGGACATGGAACCGGTATATACGATCTCTATTATTCCTACCGGTATGGGAGCGGCAGGCTATACAATGCCGCTGCCGGAAAAGGACGATATGTTTGAGACAAAAGGACAGATGCTGCAGCATATCATGGTCTGCCTGGGCGGCCGGATTGCAGAAGAACTGATCTTTGAAGATATTACCACAGGTGCTTCTCAGGATATACGTCAGGCTACGGCTCTGGCAAAAGCTATGGTGACCCGGTATGGTATGTCCCATAAACTGGGCATGGTAGCTTATGAGAATGACTCCGATGAAGTATTTATCGGCAGAGATCTGGGACACACCAAAGGCTTCAGTGAGGCTACGGCTGCGTCTATCGATGAGGAGATCCGCCGGATCATAGCGGAATGCTATGACAGGGCAAAGGCTATCGTCAAAGAACATGAGGCAGTGCTGCATGAATGTGCCCGTGTGCTGATGGAGAGAGAAAAGATTGACCGGATTGAATTTGAAGAAATCTTTACTTCCACGGCAAATACACCGTGCATTGGTGAAAATTAACAAAAAGATATTGGCATTTTTATGAACTTTGTGCAGACTTTTGGTGAGCGCGGGGATATAATAAATATCGTAAAAACCCCCCAATACATTATATAGTTTTTGCTACACCAAAAGAGAATACAGTTCTCAGGAAAAAGACAACTTCCCGGTTGTCTTTTTTTGCGATTTTTTATAAAAATATTGCAATACTCCGCTTTTGCACGGTAATTCTGGTGAAAAAAATAACAGAGTATGATATGATAAAAACCAGAAGAAAACAGTCTGCCTGACAGACGATGGGAGGAAGAAATGGCGGAATATACAATAACTCTGGTAAAAGAAAAACGCAGCTTTATGAGTGAAGAAACAGCTACGCTTCTCGATGCGCTGATTCGCGCGGGGGCAGCACCGGATGCCCCCTGCGGAGGACACGGCACCTGCGGAAAATGCCTGGTTCAGGTCAAAAGCGAAAAATATAATGGTGTGCAGAAAGCCTGTCAGATCCATACAGACTGCGATATGGAAGTGGATACTTCCCTGAAGGCTACCGGTCACAGCCTGCTGACCACGGGCGTGGAGAGAAAGATCCCGATTATGCCCATGATTCAGCATGTGGCAGTTAAAGGTAAACGCTGTGAAGTGGGAAGAAGCGATTCGGAATGGGAACTTTTGAAGGAGGCGATCTCCGAGGCCACCGGACGTCCGGCTTCAGATTTTACAGCATCGCCGGCGGTGATCTCTTCCATCTATTCTTTTATGGAAGGGCATGACCGGGAAGCAGAAGTGATCTTATGTAAAGACAGGGTCATGGAACTGGCGGAAAAAGGAAAGAAATGTTATCTGGCAGCGTTTGATATCGGTACGACCTCTGTGGTGGGATATCTGCTGGACAGTGTACGGGGAGCGCAGCTGGCAGTGACCAGCCGGTTAAATCCCCAGTCTCAGTTCGGTGCTGACGTCATTGCCAGAAGCGACCATGTGCTTCAGAACGGAAGTGGTGACGAGCTGGCAAAATGCATCCGCAGTGCGCTTAATGAGATGCTGGGAGAACTGACAGAACAGGCCGGTATTGAGAGAAAAGACATCTATCAGGTCTCTGTTGTGGGAAATACCTGTATGCATCATCTGTTTATGAATATCTCTCCGGCATCTCTGGTACATGCTCCCTATAATCCGGCTGTCCGGGAAAATATGATGTGCCGTGCTTCGGAAGTGGGACTTACCATTCATCCGGAAGGTACAATGATCTTTCTGTCAAATATTGCCGGCTTTGTGGGAGCCGATACAGTGGGCTGCCTGATTGCCAGCGATATGGAACACAGGGAAAAGATGACACTGATGATCGATATCGGTACCAACGGAGAGATGGTGCTGGGAAATAAAAACAGAATGATTACCTGCTCCACAGCGGCAGGACCGGCTTTTGAGGGCGCCAAGATCGCCTGCGGTATGCGGGGAGCCAAAGGCGCCGTAGATCATATTGAAATGAAAGACGGTGAGATCGTATACAGTACCATTGGCGGAGGTGAAGCTGTAGGTATCTGCGGTTCCGGCCTCATGGATATCGTGGCCATGCTTTTGAAGGAAGGCTTTGTGGAGGATACAGGCCGTCTGATGGATCCAGATGAGCTGGAAGAAGAAAATGCTGTAAAACATCAGGATCGTATCATTAAAGTGGATGGAAAGAACGCTTTTAAGATCACAGATAAGGTTTATCTCACCCAGAAGGATATCGGTGAAGTCCAGCAGGCCAAGGCAGCGATCGCGGCCGCTATTGTGCTACTGTGCAAGAAAATGGGCAT
>CALZMS010000030.1 GCA_945788595.1 uncultured Lachnospiraceae bacterium | reverse complement strand
GTTATGCTTTCTGCTCTAAATCACTGAGCATTTCTTCAGCGTTCTCGTAAAATTTAAACATATCCAGTACTTCTCTTTGGGTAAATCCTGTCTTTACCATATGTTCCAGAAGCTCATAAAGATCATTGAAGTAACCGTTTATATTGTATACCGCTATCGGTTTGTGCATCTGCCCCAGCTGGTTCAATGTCAGCACTTCGAAAAACTCTTCGAAAGTACCGGTGCCGCCGGGCACCATAAGAAAGACGTCTGCTTTTTCTTCCATCAGGGCTTTTCTTTCCCGCATGGTTTCCGTGAAGATCATTTCACTGCATTGCTTGTACAGAATACCTTCTGTGTTAAAAAACTTTGGGGCGATGCCGATGATCTGACGGCCCGGGACCCGGGACATGCCGCGGGCTGCTGCCCCCATCAGTCCGGTAGCTCCTCCGCCGTAGATCATGGTGTGGCCTTTCCTGGCCATCATTTCTCCCAGTTCTTCTACTGCTTTCATATAGTCTGTATCGATCAGGGCGCTGGCTGCGCCAAACAAACAGATATTCATCCTCTTATTTTCCTTCCTGCAGGATTCCCGCCGCTGAATGTTCCAGAGCTTCTTTTGCTCTGATCAGTTCCTGGGTAAGCTGCGGTGTCATCCGCTCCGGCTTTGCCGCATGAGTCAGCCGTTTCAATGCAGCCAGATCTTTTTTGATCTGGCTCTTTGTAGCGCCATCCAGTTCTTTTTTGTTCTCTTTCAAGGCTGCCTCTGCACGGTAGTACAGTGCCTCAGCCTCATTATGCAATGTTACAGCATCCTTGACTGCCTGATCTTCAGACGCGAACTTTGCAGCGTTGCGGATGGCATCCTGTATCTCCTCTTCAGACATATTGGAGCTGGATGTTATGGTGATCTCCTGGGCTTTTCCTGTACCAAGATCTGTGGCCGATACCTTTACAATACCATTCACATCAATATCGAAGGTTACCTCGATCTGAGGCACACCGGCTCTGGCCCGTTTGATTCCGGTCAGCCGGAAATTGCCGATCAGCTTATTGTCTCTGGCAAAATGGCGCTCACCCTGAAGCACCTTGATATCCACAGAAGTCTGAAAATTGGCCGCTGTGGTAAAAATCTGGCTTTTTCTTGTGGGAATCGTCGTGTTCCGATCGATCAGCCGCGTAGCCACACCTCCCACTGTCTCAATTGACAGGGACAGGGGCGTAACATCCATCAGGATAATATCGTTGGCTGCGCTGGAGGAAGGAAGATTTCCGCCCAGTTTTCCACCCTGGATACAGGCTCCTAACGCCACACATTCATCGGGATTCAATCCCCGGGAAGGTTCTTTACCCAGAAGCCGTCTGACCTTGTCCTGCACTGCGGGGATTCTTGTGGAGCCTCCGACCAGAAGTACCATTCCCAGATCTGCCGCCCGGATTCCCGCATCCTGCATCGCCTGCTCTACCGGAGCCGCCGTGCGGTCAACCAGATCCCGTATCAGTTCATTAAATGTATTTCTCGAAAGCTCCATCTCCAGATGAAGCGGTGTCCCCTTATCCGATGCGATAAAAGGAATATTGATATTTACAGTAGACGCAGAAGACAGAGCCTTTTTGGCATTCTCTGCCTCTTCCCTTACCCGCTGCAAAGCGGTGGGATCTTTGCTGAGATCATAGCGGTTCTGCCGTTTAAACTCTCTGACCATCCAGTCTACGATTCTCTGATCAAAATCGTCTCCGCCAAGATGGTTATCCCCCGCCGTAGACAGAACTTCAATCAGACTGTCTCCGATTTCTATGATCGACACATCAAAGGTTCCGCCGCCCAGGTCATAAACCAGGATCTTCTGCGGACTGCCGTGATCCAGTCCGTAAGCCAAAGCTGCCGCCGTTGGTTCATTGATGATCCTCTGTACTTTCAGACCGGCAATGCGACCGGCATCCTTGGTAGCCTGGCGCTGTGCATCATTAAAATAAGCTGGCACAGTGATCACAGCTTCTGTCACACTTTCTCCGAGAAAATTTTCTGCATCCTGCTTCAGCTTCATTAAAATAAAGGCGGATATCTCCTGAGGCATGTACCTTCTGCCATCCAGCATCACCCGGAAATCACTGCCCATATGTCTTTTGATGGAGGCCACTGTTCGCTGTGGATTGACAGTCATCTGCCGGCGGGCGCTGTCTCCCACCAGTCTCTCACCGTTTTTGGTAAACGCAACAACGGAAGGCGTTGTTCTCCCGCCTTCTGCATTGGGAATAACCACCGGTTTTCCCCCCTCCATAACAGCTACACAACTGTTTGTCGTTCCCAGATCTATACCTATAACTTTACCCATGATACGTACCTTTCTTTTTTACTAACTCTACCTCTCATTGTAGCGGATACTGTAAAAAATGCCATAGTCCAATCCTGTTATTTTTCTAAAACTTTTATGAAATGGCGCTTTTCTCCTGAGCATCATGGTATTCTCTCAGCGTATTGGTCACCATCCGAACCATAAGCCCGGCCATTTCTTCCGGTGTTTCCTTCCCGTCATAGATCAGCCACATCTTTACCATACCCAGACAACCATTCAGACAATAGGCATAAAGAAAACTGATCTCCCGTTTTGGTACCTGCTCAAACAGAGTTGCCAGAGAACGCAAAGCCTCCGAACCCACCATATTTTCGAGGCGCACAACAAAATTGGCATCTCCATTCTGTCCGCATAAAGCTTTGTATATTTCGCGGTTTTCTTCCATGATTTCAAACATGCGGCAGAGAAAATCCATGGATTTACGTCCTTCTCCCAACGGATACTGACGAAGGGCTTCTTCGATCTCTTCGATCAATTCTTCTTCTATTTTTGAAAGCATATCATATATATCCGAATAATGCAGATAAAAGGTGGAACGATTAATATCCACTTCCTCCACAAGTTCCTTTACTTTGATATCCCGAATGCTTTTTTTCTCCATCAGACGGGCCAGTCCGTCCCGCAGCTGCTTTCTTGTTTTTCGCACCCGCCTGTCTACTTTTTTCGTATCCATATTTCCCCCTGTTGTCATCTTCCGTGTAGTCATATTTATTTGGTTTAGTATACGCTTTTATACTTCATTTTTCATCATTGTGTCGTTTAATAAATACTTTTTCCGCTGCAGGCGGCAAACGCAAAGGAGCTGCCGATTTACAGCAGCTCCCCGGATTCTCACATCATCTACAGTTTTTCTTTTATATAATCGATCAGCTCCATACTGATCTGACTGATACCATCCCTCTGACGCTTGATATATCCGAAATGAACATCATTTTCGGTATTTTCAATGGGAATATAGCGAATCAACGGATTTATTTCTGTCGCTTCCAGACGCGAACAGCCAAGATGACAGAGACCACTGCGAAGCACCATCTGCGAAAGTGCCGCGTCACTGTTCGTCGTTACGATATGATCGATCTTTCCAAATCGGTGAATAGAGTCATTTATGTGTCCCAAATGATGGATCAGTGAAAAATACTCTTCATCATACTGTACAAACTGCAGATTTTTTAATTCCGCATCATCCACCGAATCCACCTGGAACAAAGGATGTTTTGTCCCCACCATCAGATCCATCTTCACGGTATGCAAAGGTACAAACTCCAGACGTTTATACTCCAGCGTCTGGTACAAAGCTGACAGCTGATGTTCAGAGACATATACAAAGCCGAATTCCACAATATGCTTATGTAAAAATCCCATGATCTGTTCAAGACTTCCCTGCTTTACGGAAAACTGCAGACGCATATCTTTCTGCTCGCCATAAAATTCCGCGCACAACTCGGCTATCCGGGCTCCGGGCATAGTCGACACACACAGACGGCTCACCTGATTTTCCTCATTGATCCGGCTGATCTGTTCCGCATTCTTGAGCATCAGTGAAGCGTAATCGTATACCTTTTTCCCTTCGTTTGTCATTTTTACCCCGCGGGCCTCGCGGTTCAGAAGTTTCAGATGCAGCTCTTCTTCCAGTGCCTTCACTGTTTTGCTCACATGCGGCTGCGTCGTATACAGCATTTTGGCAGCGTTCTGAAAACTTCCCATATCCACGCTGACCACAAAATACTGCAGTTGTTTTAGTTCCATATCTTTCCCCCGAAAAAATACTTTTGTGTTAATATTTTATCATATTTCGACAAAAAGTACAGGGGCAATCTTCCTTTTTGGAATATTTACCTGTTGAGTTTGTCATAGGTGAAGCAAAAATCGTCCACCTAACCATATATTGCTATGCCGGGCAACAAAAATCAAAAAACAGGCAGTGCCTACATCCATTGTATTCTCTGCCTGTTTATACTTTCTTTTCTTGACTTTAGTTTCGTTTGCCCGTACCATAGGCATATCTGGACAGTCTGTTCATTTTATCTATGGAGGTAACAAGTATGCAATTTTCCATGTATCTGCCCGATGCCGATCAGCCCGGCTGCTTTGCCATCGCTGACGGTGACGGTAATCTCATTCTTCGCACAAAAAATCCGGGACGTTCCTTTGCTCCGGTGATCACAGACCCCGCCGGAGATACCCAGATGCTCAAAGTCCGCTATTCTTCCGTATTCGGCGACAGCTTTATATTTTCCGACGTAACCGGCAACAGAGGCACGTACCACGTCAAAGAGCACAAAGCCGTAATCGAAATGCATATGATGTCCGGCCGCTGGGATGTACAGTATTACAGACCAGAGGGAACCATACGCATTGACCGGTTGGGGCACCGTGTTGCCGACGTGACCCTGGAGCCCGACTATGCGCTCTATTTTCATATTGATATAAAAGACTCCTCAGAGCTCTTATTTGTGGTCGGATCCCTTCTGGCTGTCAGCTATTTTCTTGGCTGATTCCACTTCTTTCTGGAGCTTGTTACCCATCTGGCTGTCCCAGAGCTTATCGTACTCCAGCATATACGTCTCATACCCATTGATCACCAGCGTCGGCCCATACTTTGTCAGTCTGGGCTGGCGGTAATTATAGGACATATGCACATGCCCATGAATCATGTATTTTGGAGAATAACGATCCATCAGCTGCACAAACTCTTCGAAGCCTTTATGGGGCTGATCCGTGCCGTCATTGATCCCCGCTGCCGGGGCATGGGTCAGGAGGATATCAAAGCCCTTTTTCCATTTCAGCTTCAGCCAGAGCTTGCGGATCCTTTTTTTCATTTCCAAAGAGGTAAACTGGCAGTCTGCGCCGGGATTATACCGCATGGAGCCTCCCAGTCCCAGAATCCGTATTCCTTCATATTCATAAATATCATCATCGATACAGACGCAGCCCTCCGGCGGCCTCTTGTCATACTTGGCATCGTGATTGCCCCGCACATACAGAAGGGGACAATGGGCAAAGGTCACCAGAAAGGACAGGTATTCCGGCGGCAGATCGCCGCAGGACAGGATCAGATCAATATCTTCCAGAAGCGACTTGTCAAAATAATCATAGTACGCCTTAGAAACCTCATCAGCTATTACCAGTATCTTCATCCTCTACTCCTGTTACACCCTGCACACGCACAACCTCTTTTGCTTCTTCCAGGAACTCGCTCATCTGCGGAATTCGTCCGTCCACATTCTCCAGCAGCCAGTCCATCCTCATGATATCCTTCGGCGCGATCAGCGTATGTTCATGGTGCGTGATCTCCACGCCATTCTGCGCCTTCAGAATACCGGAGAAAGGTTTAAAATCTCCGCGTTTAATGTTCTCACCCATCTGGAACACCAGCTTTTTCACACCCACAGGTACATTCAGAGACAGGATCGTATCTACCACGCCGGCAGAAAGTCCCCACCAGTAATTCAAGGCCCGGGATTCCTCCTCACTTTTCCATATGCCATGACGGATATTTTCAAAAATCTTCTCGTAATATTTTCCCCAATCCCATACAGGGATAGCCAGACCCTTGCGCTCACCATTTTCCAGGAGACACAGGCCAAAATCCTTAAAACGGCTGTTGGAACAGGTCATCTCCTGCTGGGAAATCACGGAAATACCCTCCAGCTCTTTTTCCCAGTCCACGCCGTCTTTCAGTTTGGACCAGATCAGTTTTACACGGGCCCGGGGATTTGTCATCTGCACACCCAGAGCAAAGGCATTGATATTGGAGATCATACCGTACAGCGGATAATCTGCCACATACGCGATCTTGCCATCCGGACTCATGGCACCGGCTACCAATCCAGCCAGGAACTTGGCTTCATACATACGGCCATAATACGTCCGCACCGTTTTATACGAAGTATTCAGTGAACAGTTCAGAATACGCACCTGAGGACAATCTAGAGCCACCTTTACACTGGCATCCAGAAGCTTTGGCGAAGTCGTAAAGATCACATTGCAGCCATCATCCACAGCCTGGCGGATCACCGCTTCACCATCACCATCCGCCAGTGCGTCCATATAACTGTGCGTCGTAAGATCCGGATATTTGTTTTCCAGATGCGCCTTACCCAGCTCATGGGCATTGGTCCAGCCGGAGCTCTTAGGATTCTTATCGTGTACAAAGCCCACCACATATCTGGTTCTGTCCGGATTCAGGATCTTCATCACCTGTTTTACCGCACTCGTGTTATCCTCCGCCGGATCCAGCTTCAGATCGATAGTTTCCGGCTCTTTGAGGACCAGCATTTCCTCCCAGGCTTTGTTGATTTTTTCCTTCAGCTGTTCAGCAGAATCCTCACAGAGGGATTCATAATCATAGATCTGGATCAGACGCAGCATAGCATCGGAAACGTTGATCTGTTCCCCTTTCTTTTTCTCAGCAATTGCCATATCTGTGCGGTTATACAAAGAACGAAGCGTCAGGATCTCATCCTCTGACCAGTGTTCCGTATCTGAGTTTCCTGTTTCTCTGATCAGGGTACGGTAGGATCCCTCTTTGCTGAACCAGATCCGATTCAGACCGGTCAGATCAAAAAACTTCATAAATTCATAGTAGATCCGGATCTGTTCATCATCCTCCCGGTATTCGGGAACAATACGGTAAACATTGGCCGGAACACTGACAGCGTCAAAATATTTGAGCACACTGACCCTCTTATTTCCCTCCTGCACATAAAAGCGGTCCATAAACTCATATACCTTGATGGGATCATGAATACCCTCATTCATATGCCAGTCACACAGAGCATCCCATTTCATGGCAAATTCTGATTCATCGTCCAGAAGAGGCATAAAATTGGACGCAAAGGCGTTGGAACGTCCCTCCGTAACCGTGCCCACCACCAGATCCAGCGGAATATCCATCAGTCCGAGATAGACCTCTCTCTTCACACTGGTATAGCGGGTAAGATGATCCAGCACCGGCAAGTACGGATATTCACCGCTTCCAAGCTTCTGCCGGTAATTTTTTATAGCCATTTTATTCGCTTTATTATAATCCTGAAAATTCATACTGATACCTCATTTCCTGCCCTAACGGCATTCCATTGTTACACACAGATCCTGACCATCCAGGCGCACATCCACATGACTTCCACAGATCAGCGGCATCATGGGCGCAATATGACCGATATCCAGATCCATCAGCACCGGAACGTCGTATTCCTGCAAAAGGTCTGTTACTGCCCTGTATTGATCCAATCCCAGAAGCTCCTGGCCATGGCACAGCGGCCGACCGATCAGAAATCCCTTAACATGGGAAAACCAGCCCGCATGCTTCATCTGCCAGATAGCCCGGCGTATCCCCATTACATTCAGGTCACAGGCTTCCAGAAACCACACAATGCCTTCTTCACTGTAGCGCTCATTAAACTCTGCCACATTATCATAGCAGGTTCCCAGAAGATTCACAAGACAATCCATGCATCCGCCGATGAGCCGTCCGTAGAAAGCACTATGCTTCTTTTTAGGAAAGCTGTGAATGATCCTTGGTTCTGTCGCATTGATCGGCTCCAGAGGATGTTCTTCATCCTTCAGAGACTCCTTTTCCCATAACGGATAACCTTTCAGTTTGAAAAGCTGTCCCGTGAGCACCTGATACGCATCCTCAATAGCCGGATGCCAGGGTTCCATACCAAAAGCTGCCGCACAGGGACCATAGATGGACGCCGTATCACACAGCGTAGCCAGAAGAAACGTCATATTCGTGTTATCCGAATACCCCATATACCACTTTGGCTTAGCCGCCTTTATTTTGTCAAAATCCACGTAATCCAGAATTTCACACATCAGCTCACCGCCGCCGCAGGAGATCAGCACGTCATTGTCCACAGAAAGGTACCCTTCTGTCAGCTCTTTTCCACAGGCTTCAGGTGTATTACTGATACCGATACCACAGCCCTCGTAGCAGTTCGGTCCCAACACTAAAGAATGGCCCAGTGCCTTAAACTTTTCCTGTGCATGGTCAAAAGCGGTTTTGTAGGGATCGATGTTGCAGCCAAAGGATGGGGCCACAAAACCTATAGTCCCGTTTACCTTCAAAAATTCAGGAAATCTCATAATATTATATCTCCTCTCACCCGTCCGTTTCTCAAAAAACAGGCTTGCTGCATCCTGGCGGCCGC
>CALZMS010000029.1 GCA_945788595.1 uncultured Lachnospiraceae bacterium | reverse complement strand
CCTGTGACCGAAGTCCCCGGCAATTCTCGTCCGTTCATTCAACTGCCCCCGCTATCTTAACCATTTTTCATACTTTTCACCTATTTACCCCATCCCCAATCAGTGTTACAATAATGGCTATTGAGGGGACAAACTTACAGGGGAGGACATCATGAAAAAGAAAACAAAGACATGGAAACTGGTGTTGTTGGGGATGTTTCTGTTCATCCTGGTTCTTGCCGCTATTTGCTACGGAGCAGTGACCAGATATTATACCGATCATTTTTTTAAGGGAACAGAGATCAACAATTTTGACTGCAGCAATCTTTCTGCTGAGGAAGTCAAGGAGCTGATCACGGATGAGATCATGACGTACACCATCAGTATTGAAGAACGGGATGGTATTACCGAAAGACTTCTGGCCAAGGAGCTGGGTATGTCTTACGTAGATGATCAGTCTGTAGACAAAGTGCTTGCCGACCAGAAAGCATGGCAGTGGGTAGTGCAGATTTTTAAGACCCGTGAACTTAACGTTTCCGCAGTGTCCAGCTATGACAAACAGACCGCTTCTGCGGCACTTAAACAATTGCAGTGCTTTCGGGAAGGAAATTATACAAAACCGGAAAATGCCTACATAAAAGAAAACGAGACTTCTTACGAGATCATTCCGGAGGTGGAAGGTACAGAGCTTGATTTTGATAAAGTTTTAGAAACTGTACAGACAGCTGTGGATAATCATGAGGAGAGTGTAAATCTTGAATCTGCAGGATGTTATGTGGTGCCGGAGATCAGAAGTGACGATGAAGAATTGACGACATTGGTAAATGCTGTCAATAAATATCTCTCCGCAAAGCTTACCTACGATTTTGGCGGTGATGACCGCAAGGTGGTGGTAGACGGATCCGTGATTAAAGAATGGCTGCAGAAGGGCGAGGATGGCATTCCAGTGTTGAATGAGGACGGTACGCCTGTACTGGTGGAATCTGCGCTTAAGGAATTTGTCCGGGTCAATATGGCTAAGAAATATGATACCCTGGGTAAACCGCATGAATTCACAAAGCACAATGGAAAGACCATTACGCTGACCGGTGGTTTTTATGGATGGCGGATGAACCAGGCCAAAACTGCCGAGGCAATGCTGGAGGCCATCAAAGCCGGTGAGCAGAAGGAGATGGAGATATTTTACCATTATACGGCGGCTGAACGCGGGGCAGACGATATTGGTAAGACTTATGTAGAAGTAGACATCACCCATCAGAAGCTGTATTGTTATGAAGACGGTAAGCTGAAGGTTGAGACAGATATCGTAACGGGCAAGCCGACAGAGGACCGAGAGACGCCTTCCGATGGAATCTGGTCCATCGTTTATAAAAAGAGAGATGCTGTGCTGGGTGAGGAAAACAATCTGGGATACAGATCACCGGTGGATTTCTGGATGCCTTTTAACGGAAACGTAGGTATGCACGACGCAGACAGATGGAGATCCAAATACGGCGGAGATATTTATAAGACCAACGGTTCTCACGGCTGTGTAAATATGCCGAGAGATGCGGCGGAAAAGGTATTTAATATAGTCAGTAAAGGTACGCCTGTCATTGTTTATGGAAAATGATATGGTAGCTCAAAGAAGGAGAAGTATATGAATATAGTAGTACTGGCCGGAGGTATAAGTACAGAAAGAAGTGTATCCATTGTTTCAGGAACGGAGGTGTGTAAAGCCCTTCGTGCCCGGGGGGAAAGAGCGATCCTTCTGGATGTGTACTGTGGAAAAGAAAATGCAGAACCTGCGCAGATTTTTTCCGAAAGATACGATATAGAGGCTGAGGCAGCCTACATTCATTCTTTTGATGACAAAATCGATGATATGATCGCTTCAGGAAAAGAGTTTTTCGGACCGAATGTCCTGAAACTGTGTAAGGCTGCGGATGTGGTCTTTCTGGCACTGCATGGGGCAGATGGAGAGAATGGAAAAGTACAGGCTGCTTTTGACCTGTTTGGTATCCGTTACACAGGTACCGGTTATCTGAGCAGTGCGTTGGCAATGGATAAAGCACTGAGTAAGGATCTTCTGGAGGCGGCAGGGGTTCCTGCACCCAGAGGAACACAGCTGATCCGCGGCACAGATACCTCGGAGGAATTGCGGAAAATAGCCCTTCCCGTTGTGGTAAAACCCTGCTGCGGCGGTTCCAGTGTAGGCGTCAGCATCGTTCGTGAACAGAAAGAGCTGGAGCAGGCTCTTGCGGAAGCCTTTCGATATGAAGAAAATGTCATTGTTGAGGAATACGTAGAAGGCAGAGAATTTTCTGTAGGCGTGATTGATGGTGAGGCTTTGCCGGTGATCGAGATCGCACCTGTGGAGGGCTTCTATGATTATAAGAACAAGTATTCCCAGGGAGCTACTGTAGAGACGTGTCCGGCAGAGCTTACTCCGGAACAGACACAAAGAATGCAGCATTATGCTGAGAAAGGGGCCAGAGCCCTCGGTATCACAGGTTATGCCCGACTGGATTTCCTGATGAAAGAGAACGGAGATATGTATTGCCTGGAAGCCAATACACTGCCGGGAATGACACCCACCAGCCTGCTTCCGCAGGAAGCTGCGGCCATGGGCATGGATTTTGGTCAGCTGTGTATGCGGCTGATTGAGGTTTCCAGGTAAATATTCGTTTCGGAGAGAAAACGGCAAAATTGCATATAAAGTTTGAAAAATCAGAAAAAGGAGATATGCCTCAGATGGACAGATTGCCGTCTGAGGCATTTTATAAAGCGGTATGAGAGAATTGACAATTGAGAGAATCTGTAAAGTGTGTAAGGGTACGTATCACGGACCGGAAGCGTTTTTGAACAGGGAGATCACAGCAGTCAGCACAGACAGCCGTAAGATCGAAGAAGGATGCCTGTATGTGCCTATTGTAGGTGCCCGGGCAGACGGACACAGCTTTATTCCCCAGGTTATGGAAAAGAAAGCGCTGGTGACTCTGTCAGAAAAGGATCTGGGAGATACTGACTATCCGTGGATACAGGTAGAATCTTCCCTGCAGGCAGTCAAAGATCTGGCAGAGGAGTATCTGAAGATCCTGAATATTCCCGTAGTGGGTATATCCGGCAGTGTGGGAAAGACCAGTACCAAAGAGATGATCGCTGCTGTTCTTTCTGTAAAATTCCGGGTTCTCAAGACGCTGGGTAATTTTAATAATGAGCTGGGACTTCCGCTGACGGTATTTCGTCTTCGGGACGAGGACCAGATCGCTGTGCTGGAGATGGGTATCAGCGATTTCGGTGAGATGACCAGACTGGCCCGCATTGCCCGGCCAAAGGTGGAGGTTATCACAAACATTGGCTGGTGTCATCTGGAAAACCTGAAGACAAGGGATGGTATTCTGAAGGCCAAGACGGAGATGTTTGACTGGATCCAAAAGGATGGAACGGTTATCTTAAATGGTGATGACGACAAGCTGTCAACGGTCAGCGATGTTCAGGGCATCCGTCCCGTATTTTTCGGTTTACAGGATAAGTTTCCTGTGTGGGCCGATGAGATAGAAAATCTTGGACTGATGGGTACGCGCTGCCGTATTCATGCAGAAGGAGAGACACAGACAGTGCATATACCCCTGCCGGGAAATCATATGGTATATAACGCTCTCGCCGGTACAGCGGTGGGACTTTCCTTTGGAATGACCTTATTGGAAATCTGTCAGGGCATTGAGAGCCTTAAACCCTTAAGCGGCCGCTTCAACATCCTGACACTGGCCGGGAGAACCATAGTAGATGACTGCTATAACGCCAACCCGGTATCCATGAAAGCCTCCCTCGAAGTCCTGCAAAAAGGCAACGGAAGAAAAATAGCCATCCTCGGCGACATGGGAGAACTGGGAGAAAACGAAGCCGCCCTCCACGAGGAAGTAGGCGAATTCGCCGGCGGACTGAACATCGACATCCTCTATACCGTAGGAACCCTCACCAGAGGTCTGGAAAACAAAGCAAAAGAAAAAAATCCGCAGCTTTGCACACAACACTTTAACACCCTGGAAGAACTTCTGCCAAAACTAATGGAAAAAACCGCCCCCGGCGACACAGTCCTGGTAAAAGCCTCCCACTTCATGCAATTCGAAAAAATCATCGAAGCCTTCAAAAAAGGTCAAACCATATAAAGCCAAAGACAGATGCAGTTGAGAAAAGGCCTCCACACATTTATATAAACTCGCGCGACTTTACCGAGCACGACTCCGAGACTACAGGCTCGGAGCGAGCGCAGGAGGAGCACGACGTTTATATAAATGTGTGGAGGCCTTTTCTCAACTGCATCGTCCCACAGACCAACAACTCACTGCAAATTATTCTGAAGCATCTTTTGAATGACACCCCGCGTATACCCCCCAATTCCCTTCTTCTGCTCCTTACTCAGCTCCGAAGGACGGAAAGGTTTCCCATACTCAATCACAATATCCGCAGAACGAATAAACGGAATATGATCCTCAAAAACCCGGGAAGTATTCGTAATAGCCATAGGAACGATCAGACAATCCGTCTTAGTAGCCACCTTAAAACTACCCTCATGGAAAGTCAAAAGCTTAGTCTGATCCGCATCAGTACTGCGGGTACCCTCCGGGAAAATACATACAGAAATTCCGTTTTTGATCAGATCAATAGCAGCCAGAATTGTCTTAAGCCCCTGCTTGATATCCTGGCGGTCCAGGAACAGACAGTGAAGAAAACGCATCCACGTGGACAGCAGAGGAACCTTCAGAATCTCTTTTTTAGCCATATAGGAAGTCAGACTCGGACAGCGGGAATAGGTCAGGACCACATCGAAGAAACTGCGATGGTTACCGATATACAGCACAGCTTCGTCTCTGGGAACATTTTCTTCTCCAATCACAGTTACGTGACATCCGGATAAAAAAGCAATAATTTTAAAGGCAGCCTGCACAATGCGCAGCGAAGAGATATCCTGGGCGTGCGGGTTTACTTTTCCTATCAGCCATTCGATGAGAAAGACAGGAATCGACAAAATAAGAAAGATTACCAGAAATAATACGACGAGAATCAGACGAATCATAGCATTTTTCTCCTTATAATACTTTCCTTATTATACCGGACGGTACATAAACTTGCAAGGTTCGGAAATAAAAAGAGCATATTTTTTCCTGGCAGACATAGAATGGAAACAAAAGTGTGGGTAGACCGTGTCCGGAGGATGTATGAGAAGAAAAGTAAAACTTATGGCAGCAGCAGTTGTGCTGTTGCTTTTCACAGGCTGTTCGGTCAGTGTGCTGAAACAGGAGGAGGGCAGAGATCTGGAGTTTACTGTTGTGAGCAGAAGTGAGCTTCCCGAGGAGGTAGAGGCTGTGCTGGATGAGAAGCTGGGAAGTTCATTTCAGACAGCCTGCCAGTATGGAGACAGTCTGTATCTGCTTTGCGGATATCCTATGCAGTCTGCAGGAGATTACAGCATCCGGGTAAATCGGCTGGCCGCAACGGAAGATGCCATATATTTTCAGGCAGAATTGGTGAGTGAGGGAAATTCACAGGCTGGGGAGACAGAGAGTCAGGAAAGCCGGACAGCGCCCTGGATCGCTGTGAAAACAGAATATCTGGATCTTCCGGTAATATTTGAACCGTAAAAAATGGGTATATAGAGGATAGGAGGGGAGTGTAAGAAGATGGAGATGCAGAAACAGGAATATCGTATTCTCCGGCAGAAAAGCAGCGCGGAGAGCCAGATCACTCTGGATGAAGAGTTTAATGTGCCGGATGTCAGACCGGATGTGGGAAGAATGATCCAGAAAAAAGGTCAGGTACAGATCCGTAAAGTCAATGTGACAGATGACCGGATCATGCTTAGCGGAGAACTGAAATTTTGTCTTTTGTATGTGACAGATGATGACAATCGTGGGATCAGTAGTCTGGAAGGGCAGCTGCCCATAGAAGAGACGATGCGGCTGGATGGCGTGGGGGATGGAGATAAGATCCGTTTAAACTGGGAGGTGGAGGACCTGGCGGTCCGTTTGATCCATCCGCGAAAACTGAATATCCAGGCTATGATTTCTTTTGTGGCAGATGTACAGGAGCAGAAGTCGCTTCTTCTTCCTGTGGAGGTGCAAGACGGTGACAGTATGTCTTATTTCCGGCAGGAAAAGACAATTCTTGGTATTTGCGTACATAGGAAGGATACACTCCGACTGAGAGAGGAGATCGTGCTGCCGACAAATAAGCAGGATGTGGAGAGAATTCTCTGGCAGGATATTCAGGTCAGGGGACTGAAGCTTCGCTGCGGAGAGGGAGAAGTTCTGTATAAGGGAGAAATGTTTGTCTTCCTTTTGTATATGGGAGAAGATCCGTCCAGTCCGCCGGAATGGATCGAAGAGATCATTCCAGTCAGCGGTTCACTGGACTGTGAAAAGTGTGAGGCGGATATGCTTCCCAATATCGAAGTGCGTATGTCTCAGAGCCAGATAACGGTGAAACCGGATGCTAACGGGGAGGAGAGGATGCTGACGGCAGAAGCAGTATTAGACGTGGATCTGCGTCTGGAAAGAGAACAGCGCTTTTCTCTGTTAATGGATGCCTATGATCCTACACGGGAATGTACACCTGTGGGCAGAGAGGAGGAGACAGAGTATCTTCTGATCAAAAACGAAGCCAAGTGCCGTATAGGAGACAGGCAGAGTACAGGAGAAGCGCAGGGGAAAATTCTGCAGATCTGTCACAGTGATGGTGTGGCCAGGGTGGATGAATGCCGGGTCACAGCCGGCGGCTTGGAGGTAGAGGGAATACTGCAGGTTAGGATCCTGTATATTGTCAGTGATGATGATATGCCTTTTTATGCTATGGAAGCTGTGCTGCCTTTTCAGCAGATGATCGAAGTGCCGGGCATGCAGCCGCAGGTACGCTTTGAACTGCATGTAGATCTTGAACAGTTGTCTACCACTATGGCAGACAGTCATGAGATTGAGATCAAGGCTACCATCAACTGTTCAGCTCTTGTACTTGGCAGACAGACGCTGATGCTTTTGCAGGATATTCGTATAAAACCATTGGATCCATCCAGAATACGGAATCTTCCCGGGATCGTTTGCTGCCGGATGCAGCCGCAAGATACTCTTTGGGAACTGGCAAAAAAATATTATACAACGGTGGAGGATATCCGGGAACTTAACGGTCTGGAGGCAGAACCACAAGCCGGGCAGACCATTTTGCTGGTGAAAAAAGTGGGAAGCTGAAAAAACGAAATATGTCTTTGCATTTTGTTTTTTTTATGGTACAGTATTCAGTGTATTGTATACAAAGTGCGGAAGCGAACAGAGGTAGAGAAAAATAATGAAATTACGAGCAATGGCCAAAATCAACCTGGGTCTTGATGTGGTGCGAAGAAGAGAGGATGGCTACCATGAGGTGAGAATGATCATGCAGACCATCCGTATGTACGATACGCTGGAACTTACAGCAACAGAAGAGCCGGGGATTACAGTAAAAACAAACTTGAAATATCTTCCGGTAAATGAAGATAATCTTGTATATAAGGCAGCAAAGCTTCTCATGGATGAATTCCATGTTTCCAGGGGTCTGAAGATCCGTCTGGAAAAGCATATTCCGGTAGCTGCCGGAATGGCAGGAGGAAGTTCCGATGCCGCAGCAGTGATGGTGGGAGTTAACCGGCTGTTTCGTCTGGGGCTTTCCAGAAAGGAGCTGATGGAGAGAGGCGTAAAGATCGGTGCGGATGTACCCTACTGTATCCTCAGAGGAACAGCACTGGCAGAAGGTATTGGAGAGAAGCTGACACCGCTGACACCGGCACCTGACTGTCATGTGCTGATCGCCAAACCGCCGATCAGTGTCTCCACAAAATTTGTATATGAAAATCTTCATCTGGATCAGCTTGAGGCACATCCGGACATTGATGGTATTCGTAGCGCCATTGAAGCAGGCGACCTTCAGGGGATGGTGGACAGGATGGGAAATGTTCTGGAAACAGTAACGATCCCGGCTTATCCGCAGATTGGACAGATCAGCAGCCTAATGAAGGAAAATGGAGCGCTGGGAGCTATGATGAGCGGCAGCGGTCCGACGGTTTTTGGTATTTATGATGATGAAAGAAAAGCTATGGCTGCCAGAGAAATACTGAAAAAGAGTGGGCTTGCTCAGGTGGTCTATCTGACAAAGCTGTTTCAGAGCGGAGGAACAAAAGATGAATGAATTTCATGTGGATATGAATGAATATCTGCCTCTTCGGGATGTTGTGTTTAAGACTTTGCGTCAGGCGATTCTGACGGGAGAGCTGCAGCCGGGAGAGCGCCTGATGGAGATCACCCTGGCGAACCGTCTGGGGGTAAGCCGCACACCGGTGAGAGAAGCGATCCATAAGCTGGAGCAGGAGGGACTGGTCATTATGATGCCGCGCAGAGGGGCACAGGTGGCACAGATCACAGAAAAGGATCTGATCGAGGTTCTGGAGGTTCGGTTGGGGCTGGAAGAGATGGCAGTACGCTTTGCCTGTGAGAGGATGACAGATGTGCAGTTTAAAGAACTGTGTCAGGCGGCTGATGAGTTTTCGGCGGCAATTGAACGGGACGA
>CALZMS010000028.1 GCA_945788595.1 uncultured Lachnospiraceae bacterium | reverse complement strand
GGCCGGGGGCTGTATATCTGTTGGGCAAAACAAGTGCAACAGATATACAGCCCCCGGCCTCTCCCGCCTTCTGACCGCCTCACTCCTTTTGTTGAGGTACGGTAGAGATATCGGTGGATAGTCTGTGATTTTTCTTCCATAACACCGTTTTCCAGTATTATATGTGATAAGAATGTCAGTGAATGGTTTATGCTCTGTCTGACTTTTTTACTATGAATGACTCTGGAGCAGTATTACTGTCCCAGTTCGTGTTCACACATGGTGAGGGCGGAGTCGATCACGGCGTCCATGTCGTAGTATTTGTATTCGCCGAGGCGGCCGCCGAAGATGACTTTTTGTTCTTTATCTGCCAGTTCTTTGTATTTTGCGTACAGGGCTGCGTTTTTGTCGTCGTTTACTGGGTAGTAGGGCTCGTCGCCTGGTTTCCATTCGGAGCTGTATTCGCGGCTGATGACGGTTTTGGGCTGGGTGCCGAATTCGAACCATTTGTGCTCGATGATTCTTGTCCAGGGTGTCTCAGCGTCGGTGTAATTTACGGCTGCGTTGCCCTGGAAGTTGGGTGTATCCAGTACTTCGGTCTCAAAGCGGACGGAGCGATATTCCAGAGAGCCCAGTGTGTAGTCAAAGTAGGCATCAATGGCTCCAGTATAGATCACTTTGTCTGCCATCGCATCGAGTTCTGCTTTGTTTTCCAGATAATCTACGCCCAGCTTTACTTCTATGCCTTCCAGCATATTGGCCACCATGGCGGTATAACCTCCCATAGGAATCCCCTGATATAAAGCATTAAAATAATTGTTGTCAAAGGTCAGGCGAACCGGCAGTCTGCGGATGATGAAGGCGGGCAGCTGGTCACAGGGACGACCCCACTGTTTTTCTGTGTAGCCTTTGATCAGTTTTTCGTAAATATCTCGTCCCACCAGAGAAATGGCCTGTTCCTCCAGGTTCTTTGGTTCTGTGATGCCGGCCTCACGTTTTTGCTGTTCAATGCGTTCGGCAGCTTCCTGAGGTGTCACCACACCCCACATTTTGTTGAAAGTATACATATTAAAAGGAAGAGAATACAGTTCTCCTTTATAGTTGGCCACGGGTGAATTGGTAAAACGATTAAACTCTGCAAAACGGTTCACATATTCCCAGACACGCTTATTATTGGTATGGAAAATATGGGCACCATACACATGCACATTGATATCTTCCATTTTTTCTGTATAAACATTTCCCGCAATATGCTCTCTCTTATCGATCACCAGCACTTTTTTTCCTGCGGCTTTTGCTTCATGGGCAAATACTGCGCCGTATAATCCGGCACCCACAACAAGATAATCGTATTTCATTTGTTTTCTTCCTCCCTCTGACAATGTAAGATCCGTATATACTGTTCCAGAAATATCTTATGCGCTATAGAAAGCAATGCGGAACGCATCAGTTCTTTCTCTTCGGTATTATCGCAGCCCACCTGCGCCGGTTTCTCCCGAATACCATAGACATACTGCAGCAGATTTTCAAATTCTTCGCAGAAATAATCATAGGCTACCGGCAAGCCGTAACTGTTCTTCTGAATATCGATCATAAAATGGATGTCCCCCAGAGGAACCACCATCTTTGTGTAGGATAAAAACAGCAGATAAGCTATGGCATCTGCACCATAAGACTTTTTGACCGGTCCCGGAATCAGTTTCTGTTTTACATAATTACTGACCATAGACGGTGTCAGTTCGTTTCCATCCAGGATCATATAGCGGTTGATATAGCGCACCACCTGTTCCAGATAAAGCCCCACATCCGGCAGCTCGCGATAACGGGGCAGTCGGAAATTCCGGATGGGTTCTGCCAGTTTTTCTTTAATTGATTCTTTCATATTTCCCCTTTTCCTGTACTACTGCCCATTGCCGAAATGTAAAACTTACCAGGGCAGTACACATACGCAGAATTATTTTATTACGGTTTTCAGGCAAAGTCAATTCGGTTTTCCAAAACCCTATTGACGGCTTGTCGAATTTGTGCTAACCTCATAATCGGTTAATCAAAAACCGATTATGAGGTTAATAAAATTCTGGAGGGAATATGGTTAAATTTGTTACAGACTCATCCTGCGATCTGCTTACTATACCTGGCGTTACTTTTGTATCTGCTCCCCTGACGATCCGTACAGACAAGGATCAGTGGGTCGATGATGAAACCATGGATATTCCGCATATGCTGGATACTCTGGCTTCCTACAAAGGCCGTTCCTATACATCCTGTCCCGGCATAGAGGAATGGATGAAAGCCTACGACGGCGGCGATATCATCTATGTTGCCACAATGACCAGCGCGCTTTCCGGTACATACAATGCTGCCATGGCCGCTGCCTCACAGTACCAGTCAGCACATCCTGAAGCAAAAATCCGTGTATTCGACACTCTGTCCACCGGTCCGGAGCTTCGTCTTTTTATGGAAAAACTGATCGAACTGGATCAGAAAGGTCTCTCTTTTGAATCAGTCTGTCATGAAGCAGAGGAGTATCTGAAACACACTCGTCTGTTCTTCTCTCTGCAGTCCATGCACAATCTGGCACAGAATGGCCGTGTCAACAAAACCGTGGCTGCGGCCATCGGACTTCTCGGTATTCGTATTGTCGGCACTGCCAGCGAAAAAGGTGAACTGGAGCCTCTGGCTAAATGCCGGGGCGATAAAAAAGCTGTAGCGGAATTGATCCGTCAGCTGAAAAACCTTGGTTTTTCCGGAGGAAAGCTCCGCATCAGCCATATATATAATTCTGAGCTTGCCAATACACTGGCTGGTAAACTAAGAGAACTCTGGCCTCAAGCAGATATCCTTACCTACCCTGCCCGTGGCTTATGCAGTTATTATGCAGAAAGAGGCGGTATTCTGCTTGGTGTGGAAGTTAACTAATAGCGACATATGATCAGCTCCTCTCTGCGAGAAATTTTTGTCATATTTTTGGTCATTTTTTCGCGGTTTCCGGCAGCCATGACGGTTGAAACTTTCGTGGTTCTATTGTATATTCAATATAGTATGCATAAGAGATATGCCGTTGAAAAGAGGTCAATATTATGATTATAGATGCACATACCCATATTTTCCCGAAAGAGATAGCTGCTGCCATGTTTATGAACCCTCGCCTGCAGCCATCGGACAAGCTTTCCTTTTACACTGATGCTACCAAACGGGGACTTCTGGCTTCCATGAAAGAAGCGGGAGTCGATTATTCACTGGTACTTCCAGTCGTCAGAGCGCCCTATCAATTCGCTTCCACAAACGAATTTGCCGCTGAGATCAATGGGCTTGACGGTATCTATTCTTTTGGCAGCATTCATCCCGATAATGAGGATATTCTGGATAAACTTACCTATATTAAATCTCTGGGATTAAAAGGTGTAAAGCTGCATCCTGATGATCAATGTACTTTCATTGACGATCCCCGCTATGTCAATATCATTCGTGCCTGTATCGAGCTGGATCTTTATGTAGCGATTCATGCAGGTGTCGGAAGCAGCCACCCCTATCCGGTGTACTGCCCGCCGGCTCGCGCAGCTCATATGCTGGATCTGGTATATGGTGGACGGCATCCGAAAAAACCCCATATTATTCTTTGCCATATCGGCGGCAATGATATGTTTGATGAAGTGGAGCGCTGTCTGGTAGGACGCAATGTATATTTTGATCTGTCCTATGCCCTGGAACGTATCAATAAGGTTCAGCTGCTCCGTATTCTGCAGGATCACGGTGCTGACCGTATTCTGTTCGGCACTGACAGTCCCTGGGGTGATCAGAAACATTATCTGGAAATTTTCCATGAACTGCCTCTCTTTGATGATGAGCGGGAACAAATGCTGTGGAAGAATGCGGCGGAGATACTGAACATCGCAAAATAATCACTTCAAATACTGCCGCTGCTGTTTAATTTTCGAAGAATATTTTTAACTTATTAAAGTCCCATCTGAAAGCAATCATCCTTTCTGATGGGACTTTCCTTTTCACAGAAAGCTATTACAGTATACGCCGCAGAAAATACTTTTTACAGATATGGATATTTTTTCCAAAGCCTTCTCATAGCTGGTTATTCCTGGATTTCATGGTCTGCTTCCATGCCTGGTTCACTCCGGTGCTGGCAAGACCGGATACGATACCCACTGCAATGGCCGAAATAATGTCCGAAGCCGGAAATTCCGGGATCAGATACATACCCGGAATCGCAATAACGCCGCCTGCTATGCCGACAATGATAGGGATCAGACTGTCCGGGATTGCACGGATCTGCTTGACGATCATGCCGATCAGATAACAGATCACAACAATAGACAGAACGGTGCCCATGGAGGAAATATCCATTTTTTAGGATCCTTTTTCTATTATATTTATCTTATGCAGGTAAAGAAGGAACGTCCCCCATCACCGCTTTTATCTGACGGATGACATGTTTAATATCATATATGGCCTGGATATTTACGATATCAAAATCGATCGTTTTTTCTTTTCCGGCATATTTTTCCTCGTATACCTTTGCCTTTTCTTCATCTTTTTCTTTATATCTGGCCATGCCGATCCTGAAGGCAAAGGAATTGGCTGCAGCAGGATACTCCGGATTTTTCTGCAGTTTAAACCACTCCCTGTGTTCCTTCAGATCTGTCTCGAAGTACGTAAGTTTTTCCAGAAAGCTCCGGGTCACGTCCGGATAGTTTTCTTTGATGTATATCAGGTTATGATGCAGTGCCACTGCACTGGCTTCCATAAGCCTGCGCTCCGTTTCATCTGTTAAAAATGCATATTCGTCTTTCCCGACAGGAGCTCCTCCGATAGAACGCTGCAATTCATCCAGGGCATAGGTACGCTGCGCAAAATGATCCGGGAACAGATAGTAAGTGGAAAACTCGTGGTCGATCATGGGTGCAAGGCCAAGAATCTCCTCTCCCCCCGCAGACTCTCTGCATAGAAAGGCCACATTCTCATAGTGATAATTCTGATCCCCTTTTACTATGGAAATAAGTACCTGCATCGCCAGCTGCTCTGCCATATCACGGTGCTGCTGAAAAAAATCCGAGGCAAAGATAGCGGTAAAATCATAGAACATCCGACAGTAATTTACATACTGATCGATATCCACCTTATCATCCGGATATTTCCGGAAAAATTCCAGCAGATTCAGCAGATACTCTCCCTCTTTATACACTACAGGTACTGCCGTACCATAGTCATAATATTTGCCGTTTTCTGCCTCATATCCCTCACAAAATGCCAGCTGATATAACGGTGCCGGCTCAAAATATGCATTGATCACTGCAGACCAGAACACCTCTGCATAGGCAAACAAGGGTGTTGCGAAAGGTTTTGATTTTGTCAGAGGTTTGAAGATACGGTTGTCTGCGAATACAGGAAAATGTTTTTTACCTTTTACCACGCCTACGGACTCGGCTGTCAGGTTTTTGACGCTGGAAGCGTAGGTGTAGTGAGCTGCTGTATAATCTATTTTCATTTTAAGATCCACCATTCCGATAAGCTCTTTCGAAGATTTTGAAGGGCAAACATTTACTTTTGCAAACTGAAAGTCAGTTTTCCATGTCAGCGCCTTTATATATTAATTATATATTATATTTCCTTTGTATAATACCCCCTAAGAAACTGTCTGTCAAATATAGTTTTTGATATAAAGCATATTTATTTTCTTGTTTTTTACAGTGAGCCACGCCGTTTTAGGTATTGAAATGGCAATGGGAATTGATTATCATAAAAGAAAAAAACGACAGGAATTAACGGAATTGAACCAAATAAACCATTTACCAAATGAAGTACAACAACTTTTCGATTATTTAAAAGCAGGGACCTCTGCTTTTCACGTCGTAGACCACTCCAGACAGATGCTGAAAGAGGCAGGTTTTCAGGAACTTTCTTTCAAAAACACATGGACTCTGGAAAAAGGAGGCCGATATTTCTGTGTTCCCTTTGACACCACACTCTATGCCTTTACCATCGGCAGTGACTTTGATCTCTCCAACGGCATCCATGTCGGAGGCGCACACACAGATTTTCCGGCATTGAAGGTGAAACCGAACCCGGAAATCTTTTCCCACGGCTATATGCAGCTCAATACAGAGGTTTACGGCGGACCTATTTTAAATACCTTCTTTGACCGTCCTCTTTCTCTTGCCGGTAAGGTTGTTGCAAGAGGGGAGCGCTATGACAAGCCCGTAAGCCACCTTCTTGATTTAAAGGCACCGGTGCTGTATCTGCCGAACCTTGCCATACATATGAACCGCGATGTAAACGACAAAGGTGCTCCCATTGACAACCAGAAGGAACTGCTGCCGCTTATCGGCACGCTTCAGGGAGAGCTTAATAAGGATACGACCATCTTACAGCTCCTTGCCAAAGAACTTGGCATAGCTGCATCGGATATTCTGGATTATGATCTGTGTATTTATTCCATGGATCAGCCAAAACTGGTGGGTATCACGGAAGAATTCATCTCCTCTCCGCGCCTTGACGATATCACTTCCGTCAGCGCACTGGTGCACGGCCTTATTGAAAGCGACAATGCCGATCGCGTCAATATGGTGTGCCTTTTTGACAATGAGGAAGTGGGGAGCCTGAGCAAACAGGGGGCCGACTCGTCCCTGGCATCCGTGATCATCGGTAAAATCTGGCAGTCTTTCGGCAAAACTACGGTAGACTGCATGGCTGATATCTCTGATGGCATGATGATCTCTGTGGATGTAGCTCACGCTTATCATCCAAACCATCCCGGTACGCAGGACATTACCAATTATCCGGTGCTGAATCAGGGATTTGTCTTAAAAACCGCAAGCAATCAGTCCTACGCATGGGATCCGGAAATCTTAGGTGCCCTCATAGACCTTTGCGACAGAGAGGACATTCCTTACCAGCGATTTGTCAAACGTTCCAACACCAGAGGAGGCGGAACTATCGCTTCCATCATCTCTTCTCATTTACCAATGAGAACCGCTGACCTTGGCGTTGGATTGCTGGCCATGCATTCCGCCTGTGAAATGATGGGTGTGAAAGACCTGGTGGCACTGGGCAGATTTGTGAAGGCATTCTTTGATAAATAAAACATAATTCAGCGTAAAACAACCATTACCAACAATTTTTTTAGTTGATTTTTTGCCAAATCTGGCATATACTAATAACAGCTAAGGAAACTGGTGAGATTCCATTAGACAAAACAAAACCCCTCAGAGTGCTGGCTCTGAGGGGTTTCTTGTTCGTTACGGTGAACTACTCCGTTTCAGGCTGTGGCTGCCTATTCATCTCTATCCAGCCATTTGCATATGTAGTAGCTGGCTACACTTGCTACGATAGAACTAAAAAAACTGGTAAGAATTGCTTCCATTGGTATTCTTAAAATAAACATCAAAATATGTAAATCGCATCCTGTGAACTGGACACCTATAAATGGGGAGATATTTTTTATACCCTTTCGGATATAATTACAATATAATCATCTTGATTTATACCTTTTAGGGTATAAAATATATTTAACCGTCTGAAATTCCAGACGGATATATGAATCAGTTCAATTAATCATGCCCCAAAACAGTGGATTGAAAAAGGGAGTCTCGCTCCACAACTGACTAATAATCAGTTATTCTGCGACACTCCCTTAGAGCGGAGACGATGGGATTCGAACCCATGTGCCGGTTACCCGACAACTTGATTTCGAGTCAAGCTCGTTATGGCCACTTCGATACGTCTCCATTATCATCGACTTTGTTATTATACCTGTCTGCGGCGTTTTCGTCAAGAATACATTAGCGTGACTATATAAGGATAACCAGAGGAATTTTCCGCTCTCTGTTTGCAGTAAATTTTACCTTATTTACGGAGTCAATACCATTCTCCGAAGCTTTACTTTTTTTCAGATTTCTCCTCTTTCTTTCTCACTCTCAGCCGCTTAAAAAAATCCGACAGCATCTGGCTGCATTCCTTCTCCAGCACGCCATAGGTAGCTTCCACCTGATGATTAAACTGCTGCATCTGCAGAAGATTCAGCACAGAACCGGCGCAGCCGGCCTTTTTGTTCATACAGGCAATGACAACCCGGGGGATTCTGGCCTGCACGATGGCTCCGGCGCACATCTGGCACGGTTCCAGTGTCACATACATGGTGCACTCCTCTAGACGCCAGTCTCCCAGCACGCGGCTGGCTTTTTTTATGGCGTTCAGCTCTGCATGGGACAGCGTGTTTTTATCTGTATTTCGCCGGTTATATCCTCTGGCGATCACTTTATCCTGGTATACGATCACGCAGCCGATAGGCACTTCATCCAGTTTCTCCGCCTTTCTGGCCTGGGTCATGGCCTGCCGCATATATCGTTCATCCTGTGTCATCTGTCTTCCTCCTGTCATATTCTGTGTCCATTATCCATATAATAAGGAGAAAAATCGTTGGAGTCAACCTGTGTCCGAATATCAGCGTTTCATTTCCTATATGTATGAATACCGGGGCAATAATCGTTTTGCCAACTGCGGCTATGCCCGTATCGACAACCGCAATCAAATACTGAAGCTGGAAATACATATGAAAATTTCTTCCCAGTCAACAGAAGAACCGATCCGCATCTATGGCTGTTTCCAGAGAGATGGACAGCTTTACGGCGTGGAGCTCGGCCAGCATGTTCCTGCTCTGGGGATGGTAAACTGGCGCACCCAGTGCAGTG
>CALZMS010000027.1 GCA_945788595.1 uncultured Lachnospiraceae bacterium | reverse complement strand
AAGGCATTCCTGAGCGCATTAGATGCAGTTAGCACTTAGCTCGGTCAGACGTTGCACTGTTTTCCGGCACACACTATACCCTCCCCATCTCCATACGTCCCGTCCTGCCGCTCTGTCTCCCGTATTTCTGCCAATAACCAATAAATTAATTCAGATACTCAATCCCCTGAACTCCCTGTATACCAAGACCCGGCGCGTCAGAAACCGTGATCTTCTGCTCTTCAAACACAGCACCACCAATGATCGGATCCTCGCTGCAAAGCACCGGACCATCCAGATCGATCTTAGTAATGATCTTCTTAGCACAGGCCAGCTCTACTGCCGCATTGACACTGATCTTTGCCTCCAGCATACAGCCGATCATACATTCCACACCATAAACTTCTGCCGCAGAAACGATCTTAAGCGCATTGTACAGACCGCCGCATTTCATCAGCTTGATATTGACCAGATCCGCAGCTCTCATCTGCATGATCTTTAACGCATCTTCCGGACCAAATACACTCTCATCTGCCAGAACCGGTACATAAGAATGATCCGTAACATATTTGAGTCCCTCGATATCATGTGCTTTAACAGGCTGCTCTACAAACTCAATGGCAAGCCCTTTTTCCTGCATCTGATTCAGGATACGAACAGCTTCCTTAGGCTGCCATGCCTGATTTGCATCAATACGAATGCATACATCATTTCCTACAGCTTCCCTTACAGCAGCCAGTCTGGCCACATCCAGCGTAGGATCTGCCCCTACCTTTACTTTCAGACAGTCATAGCCACGTTTAATGGCATCCATAGCATCTCTCGCCATCTCTTCCGGGGAATTGACACTGATCGTAATATCCGTAATGATATGTTTTCTTGCACCGCCCAGCAGCTTATATACCGGAATCTTGTACAACTGTCCGTAAAGATCCCACAGCGCCATATCCACAGCGGCCTTTGCACTGGTATTCTTCAAAATACATTTCTGCACGCTCTGGATCAAATTCTCAAATTCATCCACATCTCGTCCGATAATGGTTTTGGCAATATGATCTTGGATCGCTCCGATGATGGCTCCTGTAGTATCACCGGTAATGACTCCTGTCGGCGGAGCTTCACCATAGCCTACAGCTCCGGTATCTGTGTGGATCTCCACGATCACATCCTCCACGCTGGACACAGAGCGAAGGGCCGTCTTAAAGGGCACTCTTAAGGGCACTGAAATTTTACCCAGTCTTACTTCTGTAATCTTCATTCGTTCTTCCTTCTTTCTTTATATTTTACAGCGTCAGCTCATACATGGCATTCGCCAGAATTACCGCATTGTCTACCAGACGATCTATCTCCATATATTCGTCCGGTTTATGTTCCCGCACCTCATCTCCGGGAAATATGGGGCCAAAGGCAAGAGTATTGGGAATCATTTTTGCATAAGTACCGCCACCAATACATTTCGGGCTGGCTTCCAGTCCCGTATATTCTGTATAAACTTTCAGCAAACGGCTGACCAGAGGGCTGTCCGGTTCCAGATACAGGCTTGCTTTATGCTGGAAATGTGTCTCGTGAAAACCAGCTGCCAGAAATGCTTCTTTTACTGCCGGACCGCAATCTTCAAAGCTTTTCGTTACTGGATAACGATAATTCAGCTTTATCGTAAGCTGGTTCTCATCACCCTCTGCCACACCCATATTTACGGTCAGGGGTCCGGAAACACTGTCTTTCATGGTAATTCCCAGAGAACTGCCGCTGTATTCCATACCGATCTTTTCTGCCAGAAAATGTACCGCACGGGCCAGATCTCCCTCCAGCGGAAGCTGATCCATAAACAGAAACAGCCGTCCCACAGCATTCTCTCCCTCTTCAGGACTTCCGCCGTGAGCACCGATACCTTCTGCCTCGATCCGCACACCTTCTTCTGTCCGTGTACAGGTGATCTTTTCAGCTGTCATCGCTGCAATATTCTGCGCGATTTCTGCCGGACATGACAGACTAGCAACTGCATTAGCCGGAACAATATTGTGCGCCATTCCTCCCTGCAGCTTCTTAAGACGGATGGAACCAGTCTGTTTCAGTTCACAGGCAAAAAACTGGGTCACCAGTCCTTTTTCACCGTTAATGACCGGATATTCTCCATCCGGTGTAATACCCATTACCGGCACTTCTCCGCCATGCTTTATATAATACTTCATATCCGCACTGCCGGTCTCTTCATTCAGGCCAAAGATCAGACGGATTCTTCTTGTCGGCTCAACACCGGCCTCTTTCAGTGCCAGCAGAGCATACAGTGCTGCCATTGCCGGACCTTTATCATCCATGGTGCCCCGTCCATAGATTTTGCCATCTATAACACAGCCTTCATACGGAGGCACTGTCCATCCATCACCTTCCGGAACTACATCCAGATGACAAAGCACAGCTACCATTTCCTCTCCATGGCCATACTCGCACCACCCCAGCTGATCATCCATATTAAAAGTGGAAAATCCCAGTTCCCCGGCACGCTTCAGCATGAAATCCAGGCATTTTCCCACCTCTTTACCGTAGGGAAGTCCGCTGTCATCCGTTGCATATACGCTGGGAATCTGTACACATCGCTGAAGATCTGCGACCAGTGCATCCTTTTTTTCTTCAATAAATCTGTAAAACTCCAATTCACATCCTCCTTACAGCACCTCGCAGGTCAATACCTGCTTTGTTCTCTGAAATTCGCTGTACCTAAGTCCCTTATCCGCGGTTTCCATCTCTCCCACCTGACTATCGTAAGGATCCGCACGCCAATGCTGCTTGTCCACTGTGAAAGAAGCCTGAAATTCTCTGTTAGCCACCATACGATAAGGATCCAGATTTCCAAAATAAAATTTCCTGCGTTCTTCATCTCCCATGCGCACTGCTGCCACCCCATAAGAAGGATCCGCATACAGCCAGCCATATGGTTCGACATAAAATCTGACCCAGTCATGTGCTCCGCAGAAATCAGGCTCTGCCGTTAAGCCGCTCTGCCAGCAGGCCGGAATATTTGCATACCGACACATGGTCAGAAACAATAGTGCCAGGACACCACAGTCACCGGTATAACTTCTGGCACAGTTCTCAGCAATATTCTCCAGGCAGAAATATGACGGCATATACGTGTACTTCATATTTAAGGTAATAAAATCATAGATCCTGCGGGCTTTTTCCAATGGATCAGCCGCATCCGCAATAACCTCATCCGTTAGTTCACGAATATATGGTGTGAACTGAATATGTGGAGCCTGTTCGGCAATAAATGACTCCATCCCGGCTGTATTTTCCGGTTCTCTGTACAGAATCTCTTTTCTTCCCTGTTCTCCGACATCGGACATGCCGATCGTATCTGTGTATCTGGCAGTATGAATATAAGAATACTGCACCGCAAACTCATGGTTTGTCTGCATCTGTTCTTCCCAACAGATCGTTCTCTGGGCGGCATCTTCCGGCGCTGTCACCGCTCCTTTTGGAAAAATCTCTTCTATTTGTATATTGCTCTGCTGATCACATTCTGCCGGAATCGGAAGATGGACCCGCACAAACATTCCCGGGGTAAACTGTTCTTCGGAAAGCTTTACTGACGCGCGAATACGGATATGCACGCGCATCTCTCCCCGGCTTCGCATAATCTTCATGCACTGTTGTATCCGGGCATCCGCCTGTGAGCCATTTGCGGCGCTCTCATTTCCCGGTAAAAAAATGCCTGCCCGGCGGCCGATCCCCGGTTCTGCCTTACATAAAGATTCAAGGAAACGGTCAAAATACCGGGGTTCTCCCTGAAGATAGCACCACCGGATCTGTCCTGCATCCGTCCAGTCATCAAATTCTTCCTCCGTAAAATCCGGAATTTTTGAACGGATCCGTGCCAATGCCTGTTCACGGGTAAAGGGGAAATCCTCCGACTGGCGAAGCAGCATTTCCCTCTGAACTGTCAGACAGCATCGCATGGCCTGGGGAAGTTCCCTTCGCGTCAGTTTTTTATCGATCAACCGTACAGCACCATCAATATCTCCGGACATTTTTCTGCGCATGATATCTTCCGGAAGTCCCATGTGCAGGTATCTGAAATTATCGTTACAGTTCATACTCGTCCTCGTTTGTAAAACAAGACCCCGCCCCACAACAGGGACGGGGTCCTTTTGTCATTGTATTTTTCTTGTTGCCACTTACCTCATCCTAGGCAAAGAAATGCAGGATCGCACCCATAGCCAGACCACAGAAGTTTCCGATCGCCGCACCAAGAACGCCCATCAGAACACCGATACCGGCGAAAGATGCATCGTAAGCTGTGGCAATGATCGGTGAAGAAGCAGAGCCTCCGATACAGGCCACAGAAGCCGTTGAACACATACAGATATCCCAATGGAAGATCTTGCTGAGAACAAACATCAGCACAACGTGGATCACAAGGATCAATGCGCCGTACACTACCCACATCGGTGCAGTCAGAAGGTCAACAACAGATGCGGTAGATGCCAGCAGGGATACTACTGCATACAGATATACACTGGACAGCTCGTTTACTGCAGGAAGCTTGCCCATTGGAGTCATGGCACAGATCAGACCAAAGATCGTAATAAATACAGTGGTACAGGTACCTTTATCAAACATTCCCAGACCAACGGCTTTCAGACCTGCGTTAGCACTGCCGCCCAGCCACTGGAAAATAGCGGAAACCAGCAAAGACAGACCGATCAGGAAGATCCAGTCACCGGCAGTAGCCTTGGTATCTTTTTCTTTTGCAACCTCAGCGTTGGCTGCTTCAGCGATAGCGTCCAGACCGGAAGTATTGGCCTTAACAGCATTGTTCCACTTATTGGCATAGCGAACAGCCAGAAGAAGCAGAGCGATCCATACAGAGTAACATACTGTATCCAGAGCCAATGCACAACTGTAAGCGCCGGCATCAACCGGAAGGGCATCCTGCATAGCTGCCATATTGGCAGAACCGCCTACCCAAGAAGCATACAGAGCTGCTACAGCGCCCCAGGTCTTCTCACCGCCGCCCAGGGAACCCATAAATGCGGGATACAAAATAATGAAACCAACAGCCAGGGTCACTGCGCTGCCCATGAAGATAGCGATCATACGCGGTCCCAGCTTACCGAGCTTGCGGAAATCACAGCGCAGCAGCATAACAAAGATCATAGCGTAAAGAATATTATTCTTCAGAGATCCGTAAGCTGTACTGCAGGCCTCAGAGCTGTACAGTCCCACAGTACAGAAAATCATATTCAGCACATAGATCCATACCAGCGGCGGAACCACATTAAAAACTTTCCATTTAGTCTTCTTCTCCAGAAACAGAAGACCGCCTGCGATAAACATCAGAAACGCAATGTAGGTAAAACCATTTGTAATAACCATATTTTCTCTCCTTTTTTGTATTCAGGTTCCCACGTTATCTTTCTTTCCCCTCCTTTTTTTCGCGGTCACCTGTATGGGCCTTCCCGAAATGCGGAAAGCTGCCCGACTCCCGCCGTACACAGCTTCTTCCAAATTGCTGACATCTTTCCTGACAAAAGAAATAAAAACAGCAGAGATAAGCAGCCAAACATCAGGTATCTTATCTCTGCTGGATTTTCTCAAAAATGCTATGGAAAACGTCTGATCGGATATGTACGACACCTTTTTACATAAATGTAAAAGTTAAATAATATAATATATCATTTTGTACACTACTGTCAAGAAAAGTAAGAATTACTAAACACCTGAGCAAAAAAAGTTGTTTTTCTTTTGCGTTTATGTATTTCTGCATTCGTTTATAAAGAATTATATTAAAATAACGTAATTATTTCATGTTGCATTTTATTTTTTTACTGCTCCCAGAATTTCTTCCCTGCATTTCTGAAACAACAGGCCTCCAGCACATGCTCCCGGTCAATAATCTCGCTGCCTCTTAAGTCTGCGCAGGTACGGGCTACCCGCTGGATCCGGTGGCAGCCTCTGGCACTTAGTCCCATTTTTCTAAACATCTGCTTCAAAAGCTCCTCTCCCCCCGGAGTCATCGGACAGTATTTCTTTAACTTTGACGCCGGAATCTGGCTGTTATAGTAAAAGGGCTCCTCCTGATACCGTTTCTTCTGGATCTCCACTGCCGCTTCAGCCTGTTCCCGAAGCACTGCTGTCGTCACACTGCTTCCCGCGCTGTGCTGCAGCTCTTCAAAAGATACTGCAGGCACTTCCACACACAGATCCATGCGGTCCAGAATGGGCTGGCTGATCCTGTGCAGATAGGCAGAAATATCCCTGGGCGAGCAGTGACACCTGTTCATATCGGGATAATACCCGCACCGACAGGGATTCATGGCCGCCAAAAGGAGAAAATTTGCCGGGAAAGTCACTGTCCCTGCATTCCGGGAGATCACGATGCTTTTATTCTCCATGGGCTGCCTAAGTATCTCCAGACTGGTCTTTGAAAACTCCGGAAATTCATCCAGAAATAAAACACCCCTGTGGGCCAGCGTGATCTCGCCCGGCTTCGGCACTCTTCCGCCTCCTGCCAGCGCCTGGGGCGAGATCGTATGGTGCGGCGCGCGAAAAGGCCGATTCCGTATCAAAGATGTATTTTGTCCCAGAAGTCCCGCCACGCTGTAGATCCGGGTCACCTCCAGACTTTCCTCCCTTGTCATCTCCGGCAGCAATCCCGGCATACGGCAGGCAGTCATCGTTTTCCCCGATCCCGGCGGTCCGATCATCAGCAGATTGTGAAATCCGGCAGCCGCAAGAAGGGCTGCTCTCTTTACTTCCTCCTGACCGCTGATATCGCCAAAATCTGGTATAGTCTCTGTTGCTGTATCCATCCGTTTCTCCGCTTGTGGTGATTCGTAGTTTTCTGGCGACCGGCTATAATCCAGCAAATCTTCCAGAGAATTCACGCCGATCAGACGTACACCCTCCACATTCTGAGCCTCCTCCATATTAACCGCCGGAATCATACACGCTGAAAATCCCTGTTCTCTGGCCATGATTACCGAAGACAGCACACCACTGACCCCCCGCACACTGCCATCTAAACCCAATTCCCCCAATACCAGCGTATTTTCCAGAGACTTTTCCGATATCCGCCCCGCTGCACACAATACTGCAGCTGCAATAGGCAGATCAAATCGCGGTCCCTCTTTTCGTATATCCGCGGGAGCCAGATTGATGGTAATCCGCTTTGGCGGCAGAGACAGCCCTGTATTTTTGACTGCGGTACGTACCCGGTCCGCTGCCTCTTTTACCTGCGCTGTCACATAACCCACCATGGCAAAGGACGGCATACCATCACTGACATCTGCCTCTACCCGCACGCTGTGGGCTTCCACCCCAAGAATCGCTGCTGTTGCAATTTCTGTATACATAAAAACCTCCTTTATTTTTCCGACTGTGTAACAAACAGCCTCACTTTATTGACAGATACATTAACACATGGCCCTGAAGATCATTTTTACTTTTGGATATGCACCCGGCACTGTCCAACTTCATAAGATATAGAAACACCCCCATTTTTGCAGAGGTGCCCTTTTGCAGACCTTTCCCAAACCCCTCACGCCCCAGGAAGAGCGCGTTCTTCTCGAAAAAAGCCGTCATGGCGATACTGAGGCCCGCAGCCAGCTCATTGAAAGAAATCTTCGGCTGGTGGCCCATATTGCCCGCAAATATCAGAGTCCTGAGGATGAGATGGATGATCTGATCTCCATAGGCACCATTGGTCTTCTGAAAGCCGCCGATACCTTCGACCTGCATAAAGGCAGCAAACTGGCCACCTATGCGGCCCGCTGTATAGATAATGAATTACTGATGATGTTTCGCAGCCGAAAAAAAAATGTGCGTGAAGTGTCTCTGTATGAGCCCATCGGCACGGACAGGGAAGGAAATGAGATCCACCTGATGGATATTCTGGAAAGTCAGGACGAAGATGTCCCGGTAAACTGCGAAAAAAAAGAAAATATACTGCGCCTGTATCAGTGCATGGAACAGCATCTGACACCGCAGGAAAAAGAAATTTTAATTTTACGTTATGGATTATATGGTCAGAAACCGACCACGCAGAGAGTCATAGCCAAGCGGCTGGGCATCAGCCGCTCCTATGTCTCAAGAATTGAAAAAAACAGTGTATTAAAGCTCCGGCACTTCCTCCTGCCGACGTAAGATATCCATGACATTCACCGGCATGCCAAGATCAACATAGAGCTTCTGCTTCGGATGAGGAGCGCTTTCTACAGCCTCTCCATCCTCATTGTAAATAGCACGCACCACAGCTTTAGGATTTGTTCCATCAGGCTTCATGATCTCGATGGTCTCACCCACAGAGAACTTGTTGCGCTGTTCGATCACGCACAATCCATCTTTCACCTCTCCAACTACACCAAGATAGGTGTATTCCCGGATATAGGTATTGCTGTCGTAGATCTGGGTCTCCTGATCCGGCTTGCCATAAAAAAATCCTGTGGTAAACTGCCTGTAGGTACACCGGGAAATCTGTTCCCGGTACCAGGGCAGGTTTGCTTCGTAAAGTGCCGGATCCTCCAGATAATCATCGATAGCTTTTCTGTAAGTGCGGGCTACCGTAGCCACATAAAGAGCCGTTTTCATGCGACCCTCAATCTTAAAACTATCGATACCGGCAGCGATCAGATCCGGAATATGCTCAATCATACACAGATCCTTGGAATTAAAAATATAGGTCCCCCGCTCGTTTTCTTCTACAGGAAAATATTCGCC
>CALZMS010000026.1 GCA_945788595.1 uncultured Lachnospiraceae bacterium | reverse complement strand
CCGAGACTACAGGCTCGGAGCGAGCGCAGCGGGAGCACGAGGGTTATGCATACACAGAGGCTGCGCCTTTTTAAACGTCCGTCCCCACAAAAATCCCACAAAATCTACACATTTTTTCAAAAAAGTCATTGACAAACCGAATATCCCCAGATATAATATCTATTGTTGTGAAGCAACAAAAACTATCGAAGTGTGGCTCAGTTTGGTAGAGCGCTGCGTTCGGGACGCAGAGGTCGCAGGTTCAAATCCTGTCACTTCGATTTTTTACTGTCAAAATCATTGAAAATTAAATTTAACAACACATAACATCGAAGTGTGGCTCAGTTTGGTAGAGCGCTGCGTTCGGGACGCAGAGGTCGCAGGTTCAAATCCTGTCACTTCGATTTTTTTATTGCCAAAAACACCGCAGACTGATAAGAGTCTGCGGTGCTTTTCCTTTATTTCCTGTAATTCTCATAAGACGGCTTCTTATGCTCCGCCCCATTCCAGATCTCATCCGCGCAGAGCTTCCACTTTCTGGCATACTCTTCGCATTTCGCGCACAGATGCTCTGCGCTTTCCGGTGACTGCATATCCGTAGATTTCGCGCCGGTCTCAGCCACCATCTTCTGCAGATACTCGGGATTCTCCAGCATCGGGCAGGGACGCAGATGATTCATTGAAGGGCTGACCGTCATGGTAGGCCATGAACAGCGGGGATTTCAGAATCTCCAACAGCGAATGGGTACGGATATTGGCGTCGGAATAGTGAATAAATACACAGGGCTCCGCGTCACCGTTGGCATTGATATGGAAATAGTTCCTGCCGCCGGCGATACAGCCGCCCACAAACTCTCCGTCGTTCTGGAAGTCCATGGTGAACAGACCCTCTCCGTCTTTGAGGCGGCGGATCTCACGCACACGGTCCTTTACGTATATTCTCTGCTCCGGCGTCAGCAAAAGCTCTGTGGAAGCATCATTGCCCACCGGCATGTAGTGGAAATACATGGCAAAGCGGCATCCCTTTTCCACCATGAGCTTAACAAATTCCTTACTGGTCACGGACTCACAGTTTTTGGAGGTATAGCAGATGGATGTACCGAAGATCAGACCGTTTTCCTTTAACAGATCCATGGCATGCATGACCTTATTGTATACGCCCTCGCCGCGGCGCAGATCATTGACTTCGGGAGATCCCTCCAGGCTGATGGCCAAAGCCAGATTGCCCACACGCTTCATCTCCTGGCAGAAGTCCTCGTCCACCAGCGTACTGTTGGTGAAAGCCAAGAAGGCACAGTCATTGTGCTCTTCACAGAGGCGGATCAGATCTTTTTTACGCACCAGAGGCTCGCCGCCGGTAAACATATAAAAATATACGCCCAGTGCTTTACCCTGTTTGATCACATCCGACAGTTCCTCATAAGTCAGGTTCAGCTTATTGCCATACTCCGCCGCCCAGCAGCCGGTGCAGTGCAGGTTGCAGGCACTGGTAGGATCCATCAGAATCAGCCACGGGATATTGCAATGGTGTGTCTCGCGCATTTTTCGAATGGTCTTGGTACCATGCAGGAAAGCCTCAAAGCCCAGATTCAGCAACATGGTTTTGACCACATGGGGATCCAGTTCATCCATGACCTTATTCAGATACTGGCTGAAAGCGGAATTTTCATCGGAAAGGATATCCCGGACGCTGTCAAAATTCACGTCCACCTTTTCGTCACTCATATAGTTCTGGACAAAATCCACCAGCTTGAGCATGCCGTTTTCCCGGTCTTTATCCACTTTCTTCAGCACTACATCAATTGCTTTTGAGGCAGCCATTCTGCCGGCTGCATGCGTCATATTACCCATACTTTATTTCCTCCTCAGTGTGATTACAGTTTTAAGTACCGCCCGGAAATTCGGGCAGCTATCCAGACACAGTAAGAAAGACTTCCCACTTCTTCACAGCCTCACTTCAGGATCGTGGTCTTTTTGGACTGGCATTATCGTCCATTATAAATTATTTTTTGAAAAAGAAAAACAGACACAAACGTGTCGGTGTCCGTAAAATTAGACATTTTCACGAATGTGTCTGAAAAAATTTCTGTGTATTAAGTTCAGTAGAATTTCGCTGTTTACAGGATGTTTCCTCCATCCCGCAGTATCGGGAAGGACAGGATTGCCTTAAAAAGATCCGCGTCGGTGGAAATTTCCAGCGTGCCTCCCTGCAGCTGGGCCATGCTTTTGGCAATGGACAGTCCCAGACCGTTGCCTTCCGTATTCCGGGACTTATCGCCGCGGACGAAACGCTCCATCAGCTCATCCGGCGAGACATTCAGCTCCTCCCGGGAGGTATTTTTGAAAGAAAATACAGCCTGATTTTCCACAACCTCCAGTGTCACATAGACCCGGGTGCCGCTCTGGGCGTATTTGCAGATATTATTCATCAGGTTGTCGAAAATGCGCCACATACGCCGGCCATCAGCCATGATGCGCACCTCTTGCTCCGGCTGTCTGGTCACCAGCGTCAGGCCCGCGTTTTTCAGTTTCTCCTCATATTCGCCGTCCGCTTGGGACAGAAATACCGCCGCGTCACAGGGGGACAGATTGACCTCCAGATTGCCGCTGGATGCTTTGGATGCCTCCACCAGATCCTCGATCAACCGTTTCAGCCGCTCGGACTGACGCACCAGCACATCGGCGTACTCCGTGATCTTCTCATTTTCGCAGGGCTCTGCGCCGATCAGCGTGGCGTAATTGATAATAGAGGTCAGCGGTGTCTTGATATCGTTAGAGACGTTAGTGATCAGCTCTGTCTTCATACGCTCACTTTTCAGCCGTTCCTCCACCGCGATAGCCATGCCGGACGCAATGCTGTTCAGATTTTCCCCATGCTCCTTCAGATCGCCGTACATACCCTGGGTGTCTGTATGATAGCTCAGGTCACCTCCTGCCAACGCTTCTCCGGCGCTTTTCAGCTTCTGCAGCGTCATGGCCGTATACAGAATCAGCGGCAGCATGATAAGATGCAGGATAAACCATACCGGCAGATACGCCCCCGCCATCAGCAGACAGAATTCCACAAGAGTCACGGCCCCATAGATCACGGCTACCCGGCGGGCAAAGGGCAGAGTTCTGACCAGACTGCCCGTTTTCTGCCACATTTTCCGGATCCAGTCAAAGCAGAAACGTACTCCCCGCCAGCAGATACTGCACAACCTCCAGCACAGGCTGCTTCTTAACAATGTGTGCTGTTTAATACGCCCCGCAATGGTCATACACATGCCCAGGCAGACACAGCCGCAAAACAGTATGCTCATAGCGTTCAGAATCACATAGGGAATGATTTGGCTGGAGCTTATCTCCAGTGTTATAGCCAGCGGAAGCATAGCAATCGCAGCATCCGCCACCAGGAGCACATCCGAAGGCACTTTATGCAGTATTCCGGGATATACGTCTTCCGTATCCGGTCGGCGGCCCGTCACACTCATCAGGCCGATGAAGCACAGAACCGCTGCCGCCAGCGCGACCAGTAAAATGGCAAAAACAACGTAGCGAAACTCATAGATAAGATCTATCACTGTAGACATCCACGCATACTTATCGTTCTCCGGCAGACCGGGTTTCAGGCGGCAGTGCAGGGTGTACCAGGTAGTGGTATAGGTTCTGCTGTCTTCTTCGAGGATTTCTTCGTCAATAATTTCGGATACTGACGGTGCTGGCTCATTATCCGGTTCCGTTTCCGAAGCATCATCTTCCACTGTTTCGGATGTAACAGGCTCTGGCTCATTATCCGGTTCCGCTTCCGAAGCATCATCTTCCACTACTTCAGATACAACAGGCTCCGGCTCATTATCCTCTTCTGTTCCTGCTGTATCCGTATTATTTCCATTCTCAGCATACGCGTTGTCCGTTGCTTTGCTCTGCTCTGCTGCCGCAGCATACTGCGCAGCTACTGCCTCCGTTTTCCCTTCCGGATCGTAATAATACTCCAGTCCTTCTCCATCGCTGATCACGCGATAATAATACGTATATTCCCAGTTTTCATCACTTTCGTCACTTACGGTGGAAGCGGATACAGGCTGCAGGCTTTCGTCCAGCAGCTCATACTCCAGATTTCCCAGGGAAAGGTTATCTCCACCTGCTGCAAACATATAGTTTTCAAGAACAAGCCTGCCGTCCTGAATCATCATATTCCCAAGCAGGTCATCGTATACCTGCCCCTCTGTCCGGGAATACATATCTTCGCTGACCATAACCACAATGCCTGCAATCGAGGCAAGTGTTGCGGCGCCAAATAGTATTGTCAGTATAAACAGAAGAGTTTTGCCTACCGCAGTTCTGAAAAATCGTCTCATACTTCCCGTCCTTTCTCCATCTTATAGCCCTTGCCAAAAATGACTTTAATGTAGCGGGGTTCCGCCGGATTGATCTCGATCTTTTCTCTGAGGTGCCGGATATGCACCGCCACCGTATTGTCAGAACCGATAGGTTTTTCTTTCCACACCAGGCTGTAAATTTCTTTCGGCGAATATACCTTGCCCGGATTAGCCATCAGAAGCTTCAGGATATCGTACTCCTTCGGCGTCAGGGCCACCGGATTGCCGTCCACAAATACTTCTTTGCTGCTGTCCTTCATCTCGATACCGCCGATGGTGTAGCTGTCCACCTCAGCGATACCACCGCCCAGCTTCAGATATCGTCTGAGCTGAGACCGCACTCTTGCAGAGACCTCCAGCGGATTAAAGGGCTTGGTGATGTAGTCATCTGCCCCCACATTCAGTCCCAGAATCTTGTCGCTGTCCTCACTTTTGGCTGTCAGCAGGATCACGGGTACGTTGCTGATCTGGCGGATCTTTGCCATGGCCGTGATGCCATCCATCACCGGCATCATGATGTCTAAGAGCACCAGATGTATGTCGTTTTCTTCAATGGCCCACAGGGCCTGTTCTCCGTTCTCTGCCGTAAACAGTGTATATTCCGGATCGGACAGGTATATTTTTAATGCGTTGACGATGTCCTTTTCATCGTCACAGATCAGTATGTTTGCCATAAGTCTCTCCCCCTTTGCTGTGTCTATTGTACTACAGATGGGGATTAAGAAGAAACTGGGCATCGGATTAAGATTTTATGAAGTATCCAAAATCCGCTTCATAGATGTGTTTAATCTTCCACATACTGTTGTTCCTTTCAAAAGTTTCTCTTTAAGATTATCTGTTTTCTTTCTGATTTTTTACAGATCTGTTCTGTCCCACTTATCGCACAGGCTCTGGATCTGGCTTGTAAATCTTGCCATATCCTTATTCGCCAGTCCCTGGTTCTTGTGGATGATGGAAATCAGGCGGTTTCCTGCCTCCAGAAGCTTCGCAAAAGCGGTGACTGCTGCCTTTGCCGGTTTCTTCTTTCTGGCCTCGGCAGGTTTTCTGTCGCCCTGGCATACACAGAGATCGCTGTCCAGATCAAAAACATCGCCGCTGTAGGGAGCTGTGGCATTCACATGAAAGGTTTCTGCCAGATGGGCAGCAAATTCATCCGTAACCTGATCTTCGCCATGTACTACAAAGATGCGCTTTGGCATCTCATGCATATGACCTACCCATTCTGTCAGATGATCCCGGTCTGCATGACCGCTGATGCCCGGCAGGTTGACAATTTCCGCGTTGACCTGTACTTTTTCACCAAACAGCTTCACTTCCTGCGCGCCATGAAGCAGGTTATAGCCCAGCGTACCGGGAACCTGATACCCCACAAACAGAATACTGCACTCTTTTCGCCACAGATTATGCTTCAGATGGTGACGGATGCGTCCCGCCTCGCACATACCGGAAGCGGAGATGATCACCTTGGGCTTCTGGTTAAAATTGATGGCCCGGGAATCATCGCTGGTTATTGAGGTCTTCAGACCGTCAAAACCTATGGGATTTTTCCCCCGCTTGATCATTTCCACCGATTCCTGCCGGAAGCATTCCAGCACATTTCTGTTAAATATGGTGGTGGCCTCCACCGCCAGTGGACTGTCCACAATGACCTCAAAATCCGGGCAGGAATGCACCATATTGTTTTCCTTGATCCGGCGCAGATGATACAGCATCTCCTGAGTACGGCCTACGGAAAAGGCCGGGATCACCACATTTCCGCCCCGCTGAAAGGTTCTTTCCAGAAGTTCTGACATGGGAACAGTGTAATCCGGCACTGCTTCGTGATTTCTATTACCATACGTTGACTCAATGATCAGATAATCCGCACCCGTGGGCCAGGCTGGATCCTTAATCAGCGGCCGGTTACCATTACCCAGATCTCCGGAAAATACCAGCTTTGTCTCTTTTTCGTCCTCTGTCAGCCAAAGTTCGATAAACGCCGATCCCAGCAGATGGCCCGCGTCTCTGAAACGTACCTTCAGACCATCGGTGATCTGCAGCGTCTCATCGTAAGGGCAGGGAACAAACAACGTCAGCGCTTTCTCTGCGTCTGCCATGGTGTACATGGGATCCACTAAAGGATTGCCGGCGCGTTTTGCTTTTCTATTCTTCCATTCAGCCTCAAACTCCTGGATATGGGCTGAATCCTTCAGCATGATCTGACACAGCTGGGCGGTAGCGTCCGTCGCGAAGATCTGTCCCTGGAAGCCCTTCTGTGCCAGAAGCGGCAACAGACCGGAATGATCGATATGCGCATGGGTAACAAATACATAGTCGATCTCAGAGGCCTGCACCGGAAGCTCCTGATTTTCATAAATATCCGGCCCCTGCTCCATACCGCAGTCCACCAGAATACTCTTATCCTGCCAATGAATAAAATGGCAGCTGCCCGTAACCTCATGGGCCGCACCGATAAATTCCAACTTCATATGAATACCCCCTTCTGTATAGTTTTTGTCAAACCATTGATCAACGTACATTTCAGCTTATGAACAGATTGCTGTATTTATCCTGGTTTTGTATCTGTTCAGTATCTTTACGAAACAGTTATCTTTTTCTTATATTTATTCTATCACTCCGGCATATGGATTACAAACACCGCAACATTTTCTGCTGTACATTTATCTTCTCAAACACAAAATCTCCCGAAGATACTTATAATTTTTTATCATAAATACCTCGGGAGATGTATTTCTTTTTCTTATAAATAATTCTGATATTCATTTCGTTTTTCAATCCATAAAACGAATAAAGTCAACTATTTTTACCTCACCGATAGTCAATATCCCTCATCTCTTCATCCGATGCCGGGCATACGATCATTTTCTCAGGATGCTTTCTGACTACCTGCTTGCCGCCCACATCACCTTCCAGATGCATGAGCTCATCAAAATAATCCCGGCCAAACCACACCGGATTGCCTAACCGCTCTTTGTTTCCGGCGCAGACGATACGGGATGTCACACCGGCTGCAGAGGTAAAAATACTCTCTATTGTTTCCTTTTTCAGCCAGGGCTGGTCACAGACCATGCATAAAACGCCCCGCAGATCGGGATCCTGCTTCATAAGTGCCTGCATGCCCAGGCGAAGGGACCGGGCAATGCCTTCCTCAGAGCGGTCATTGTTCACAACCGTCATGCCAAACTTTTTTGCCTCTTCTCTGATCTGTTCAAACCGTGTGACCACTACCCGCTGACATGCAGGAAACGCAGTCATACGTTCCAGACTGTAACGATACATGGGCTGGCCTTCGATGCTGTCCAGAAGCTTATCTCCGCCATATCTCCGAGATTCTCCCGCCGCCAAAAGCAGCATTCCGCAGTCTTTCTGACACAGATGCTCTATGGCTTCACAAACGCCCACACCGATTTTTCTGGCTTTATCCGAGATACGGTATACCAGTGCGGGATTTTTCCGCGGATCCACATCACCGATCTTCAATCCTTTTCTGACCTTAACACCGGGCTGCAGCATACCGCGAATAATGCCGTCGATCTGCGCATATACAGGCTCATCACCGGTGTGGGCCAGAATCTCTCCCTTTCTGACCTCATCTCCAATGTGTTTTACCGGTTCCATCGTACCGTCTGCAGTCGCCCGGATCAGACGTTCTATGGCGTATCCGCCGATCATGCCGGGAACACCGGTATTGGGAATCGCATGTCCCTCATAGATGGGCCTGCCTAAAGTTTCTCCCCTCTTAGTCTCTATGACTGCGTGGCAATCCTCTCCCGCCGTAAAACCGGGGCCGAGACAGATGACCAGAGGAGCATCCGTCATCTTCGTTCCGATATTTTTCTTAGCCATGATACCGTCAACGATCACATCCGGGTGAAATTCATCAGCAACCGTGGCACCGGGATCTACCATAACGGCAATCTTTCCCTGTGTAAGAAACTCCTGCGCAGTTTTGATATCCTGCGCCCGTTCTGCCGTAACGCCCTCCACCACGGTACTTCCCTTATACACTGCCCGGGAAAAGGCCACCTGGCGGCGCACCGTCAATGGTACTTCTATTTCTGTCATAATGATCTGATGCCCGCGGGCAAACAGCTCATACGCTACGCCGGTAGCCAGATCACCGGCGCCTTTGATCAAGATTTTCATATATTCCTCCAGCGCTCACACAGTCCGGCTGTCATCACCACGTCCGTGATCCCATATTCATTCAGAGCTGCCGCTGTCTCCACAGCCAACAACTGCCGTTCTTCATCATCTGCCTTATTCAGCACCACCTGATAACGCATTTTATCCCCGACAGATTTTCTTCCGCCCTGCGGACTTGCCGCCAACCGGGCGATATCCACAGGTGTCAGCATTTCTTCCAATGTTTTCCCCAGAATACCGGCCACCTGCTGTGGACGAAAACATATCTCTCCAATAGGATGCCCCACGCCGTCCAGACCATACACCTGAATTACCCGGGTGGAAAAGGGTACGATCACCGGCTCATGCTCCGCCGGAGCTTTTACCGGCAGCCATTTGGCACCATCAGCCTCCAGAAACAGCCACAGACCTGCCTCTTTTACGACCTCCAGAAATTCAGGAGAAAACCCCTTCATCTTCCTTTCCGACACAGGATGTCCCATCCAGACCGTGTGCTCTTTCTTCTGCACAGCTAACAGCCTTTCCAGAGATTCTTCCTCCAGAAAGG
>CALZMS010000025.1 GCA_945788595.1 uncultured Lachnospiraceae bacterium | reverse complement strand
TTTACTTCAAAATCAGGGGCTGCTGCAAATTCATCGGGCGGCCTCTTACTATACGTATAAACATCGCGCGACTTTAGCGAGCACGACTCCAAGACCTTAGCTCGGAGCGAGCGCAACAGGAGCACGAGGGTTATACATATAGTAAGAGGCCGCCCGATGGATTCGCGGCAGCCCCGTCACTATCTACATTACATCGACGATGCCAAATGCTTCCGCAGCATTTATTATATGCCTCTTGGCTCTTTCCGATCAGAGGCGCAGAAAAGCTTTGAGAAAAAGCTGGAGGAATATTTTTCCGCCCTCTGATCGTTTTTATTACGTATACAGTTATGCGTGAACCTCCAGAGGAGTATTCTCTCCTGCCGCAAACTGAACAATACTTTTTACTGAAGACTCTACCATATCGGACACAGCCTGATCTGTAAAGAACGCCACGTGCGGAGTCACAATAGTGTTCTGGAAAGATTTCAGAATGATATAATCGTGATTTACCACACGGCCATCATACTTCTGATCCGTACGGATAAATTCATCCTCGCCCTCACAGCAGTCCGTTCCCACAGAGCCGATCTTTCCGGATTCAATACCTTTGATCAGTGCCTTGGTATCCACCAGGGCGCCGCGGGCCGCATTGATCAGGATCACGCCGTCTTTCATCTTGGCAATTGACTCCTCATTGATCATATGGTAGGTCTCATCACTTAAGAAAGTATGCAGAGAAATAATATCCGCCTGAGCATATAATTCATCCAATGTTACATACTCCACATTGTTAAGGCCAGCAGCCAGATAGGGATCGTATGCAATGATCTGGCAGCCAAATCCAGACAGATTCTGAATAACGGCTTTTCCAATACGGCCTGTACCGATGATACCTACGGTCATATTCTGCATTTCATAGCCACAGATCGGTCCCAGAGAATAATCTGCTGTATGAGAACGAAACATCACATATAATGCCTTACGAATGCACATAAGCATCAGCATAACGGTATAGTTAGCCACAGAATACGGAGAATAACCACTGTGGGCTACACGAATACCTAATCTTTTTGCGGCTTCAAGATCAATACTGTTAAAGCCAATGGTACGAAATCCGACGTATTTCACACCCTGTGCAGCCAGTTTTTCCAGTACAGGCTCCGAAAGATCGCACATACCGTCGCACACCGACATTCCCTCACAGCCTTTAACCAGCTCAATATCTCCTGCTGTAAAGCCACTGTTTTTTATCATAACATCTACATGATATGTTTCTGAAAATTTATCAAAATACTGTTTTTCGTCCGGACGGACGCTGAATGCTGCTATCTTCATCTTCCTATTCCTCTCCATCTGTTATTTGATCCACACGTACGTCAGTTTTCCAAGAATCTCAATACCCTTAACGATCTGCTCGTCGGAAGGAGTAGAATAATTCAGACGGAAACCATTGGATTTCTGACTCTCATCCGCCAGGAAAGCTGCACCCGGTACGGAAAGTACACCTCTTGTAATAGCTTCACGTACAAAAGGCTGGGAATCCATGCCTTCCGGCAAAAATGCCATAACAAAAAGACCGCCTTCCGGATATCCGTATGTCACGGACGGATGGAATTCTTTTTTCATGCACTCCAGCATGAGATTGCATTTATGTTCGTAAACTTTTCTTGCGTCATCCAGATGTTTTTCAAAATCATACTGTTTCATATATTCGTCACAGATATACTGAAACAGCACTGTTGAATGAACATCTGTGCACTGTTTTGCAACAGTGAGCGGTCCTGTAAGGGATTTATCAAACACCAGGAAGCCAAGACGGAAGGCCGGTGCCATAACCTTGGAAAAGCTTCCCGCATAAATGACTCTTCCCTCTGTATCCATGGATTTGATGGTGGGAATCGTCTTACCCGCAAATCTCAGTTCTCCGTAGGGATTATCCTCTAAGATGGCAATATCATACTTACAGCAAAGTTCATGGACCTTTTTACGTTTTTCAAGGGTTGTCGTAATACCTGTCGGATTCTGAAAAGAAGGAATCGTATACAGCAGCTTTGCGTTCGGGTTAGCCTTTAAAGCATTTTCCAGAGCTTCAATATCCATACCGTCCTGCTGCATCGGTACGCCAACAAGCTTGGCTCCATAGGAGCGGAATGTATTCAGACAGCCAACGAATGCCGGTTCTTCTGTAAGGATCACATCCCCTTCATTTACCAGGGCTTTTGTCGTAAGATCTGCGCACTGCTGCCCGCCGGACACGATAAACAGCTCATTTTTTTCAAAGTCAAAGCCTTCTTTTCTGACCAGATATTCCTTCATAGTATCACGTAAAGGGGTGTATCCTTCGCTGAGGCCATACTGAAGTAACGCTACAGGATTCTCACTGAGTCCTTTTGACGCTATTTTTTCTATTTCTTCACAGGGAAACGTCTCCGCTGACGGATTACCACCGCCAAAGGAAATGATATCCTTGCTTGCACCCAATTTAAAAAGCTCACGGATCATAGATCCATGAACACCTGATAATCGATTTGAAATCTCAAATTCCATTCTGCTTTACCTCCGATCATAGACTATTTTTGGAAAATTATAGTATGTTCTTTATATGTTGTCTAATATTCGTTGGTTATTGTGCAATAAATCAGAGGAATACTTTTGGGGAAATTGTCCTGTAGAATTTAATTCACACAGACTAATAGAATTCCACATAAGTATAGGGCGGTATTTCGAAAAATACCGCCCCACCGTTTAACATAGTGTCGTTTTATTAAGCTTTCTCAATCTTTACAGCGCACACCTTATACTCCGGAATTCTCGCATACTTGTCCAGAGCTGCATTGGTCAGCCAGTTGGCGTTTCCGTCCGGGAAGTGGAAAGGCATCCAGCTCTCTCCCGGAGATGTCTTGGTGCCCACACGGGCTGTAGACTCGATAGATCCTCGACGTGAGGAAACACGAACCTTATCTCCATTCTTGATGCCCAGCTTATCCGCATCCACAATGTTCATTTCAATGAAGGATTTACCTTCAATCTCCATAAGCTCAGGTGTCTTGCCTGTCATAGCTCTTGTAGTGTAGTGATACAGAATACGTCCTGTCATCAGAATGATCGGATACTCTTCATCCGGCAGCTCCGCAGATGGTACATACTCGGCAGGGTAAAACCAGCCAAGACCGCGGGTGAATTTGCCCACATGCATGATATATGTACCCGGATGATCCTTTGTCGGGCAGGGCCACTGCAGACCGCGTCCGCCAACCTCTTCGCTGTCAAGACGGGCATGGCTGATACCACCAAAGCTCGGTGTAAGAGATGCAATCTCATCCATGATTTCTGCTGCTGTCATATGTTTCTGCGGATATCCCATACGGTTCATCAGATCAATGATGATATCGGTATCCAGTCTTGCTTCGCCAGGAGAATCGATGGCTTTACGCACACGCTGTACACGGCGCTCTGTATTGGTAAAGGTACCCTCTTTTTCCAGATAGCTGGCACCCGGCAGGATAACATCTGCATACTGAGCCGTCTCTGTCATAAACAGCTCCTGGATCACAAAGAACTCCAGATTTTCAAGTGCTTTGATAATATGGGTAGTATCCGGATCAGTAACCACCGGATCCTCACCATAGATATACAGACCCTTCACCTCACCAGTGATGGCCTTCGGGAATACATCCGTTGCATGGGTACCCGGTGTATGATTCAGCGGAACCCCCCATGCCTTTTCGAACTTCTCTACAACCTCAGGATTAGCCACCTTCTGGTATCCCGGGAAATCACCGGGCTGTGCACCCATATCGCAGGCACCCTGTACATTATTCTGGCCACGAAGCGGATTGACACCACAGCCCTCACGGCCAAGCTTACCTACTAACAGAGCCATATTGGACATGGACATTACACCTTCTGTACCGGTGGAATGTTCGGTAACACCCAGACAGTAAATGATGGGCGCTTTATCAGCTTTTGCATACATGCGGGCTGCTTCGCGCAGATCATCTGCATTGATGTGGCAGATCTCTGCTACACGCTCCGGTGTATATTCTTTAACAATTTCTTTGATCTTATCGTATCCTTCGGTACGCTCTGCAATGAATTTATCATCCTGCAGACCTTCCTCAATAATCACGTGCATCATACCATTGGCAAAAGCTACGTTCGTACCGGGTTTAAGTTTCAGATGAATATCTGCTCTCTTGGCCAGACCGATATCACGGGGATCCACCACGATCAGCTTACAGCCGCGTTTTACTGCCTGACGGATCTGCATACCCACTACAGGATGGGCTTCCTCCGGATTGGAACCTACCAGCATGATCACGTCCGGTTTCTGGGTGATATCCTCGATAGGATTTGTCATCGCGCCGGAGCCCAGAGTCATGGCCAAACCGGAAACAGATGCAGAATGACATACACGGGCACAGTTATCAGTGTTGTTGGTACCGAAGCAGGTACGTACCATCTTCTGCACCATATAGATATCCTCGTTTGGTGAACGGGAGCAGGCAAAACCGGCCAGTGCATCGGAGCCGTATTTTTTCTTCAGCTCCATAAATTTGGATGCTACCAGATCCAGAGCCTCATCCCAAGTGGCGCGTTCAAATTCACCTGTCTCTTTATTCTTGATCAACGGATATTTCAGACGCTCTGGTGACTGGGCAAAGTCGAAGCTTCCGCTTCTTCCTTTAACACAAAGCAGTCCCTTGTTTGAAGGTCCATTATAGGCTTCTGTATCCACTACTTTGCCGTCCTTTACCAGTACGTAATACTGGCAGCCAGTAGCACAGTGCGGACAGGTAGTCAGCACTTTCTTCTCCACCTGGTATTTGCGGTATTTTTTGCGGCGTTTCATGGACAGCGCGCCTGTGGGACAGGCTGCTACGCAATTACCGCAGGATTCACATTTGGAGGTAAACCAGGTATCATCAAAGGGAGCTCCGATGACAGAGGAAAAGCCTCTGTTCATGGTATCGATGGCACCGCAGCCTACGATTTCGTTACAGGTATTTACGCAGCGGTGACACAGGATACATTTGTTCGGATCATAAGTAAAGAATTTATTCGTATCATCGATGGGTTTTGCTTTCTGCTCCACAGAATAGCTGGTCTTTTCCACACCGTAATCCACACACAGATCCTGGAGCTTACAGTCACCGTTGGCCTCACATCTAAAGCAGCTGATGGTATGCTCACTTAACAGAAGATCCAGTGTTTTTCTTCTGGAATCCACTACTTTTGCGGACATAGTGTCCACTTCCCAGCCCTCTGAGCACTGAGCCGTACATGCGGTATCCACCCAGCTTCTGCCATTGGCGGTGATCTCTACTACACAGATACGGCAGGAACCGTCAGGAAGCAGATTCTCCAGATAACATAAGGTGGGAATCTTAACACCAATCTTTTTGGCAGCGGCCAGAACCGTTGTCCCTTTTTCTACTTCAACGGGAATCCCGTCAATTTTCAGATGAATCATATTCCATGTCCCCCCTTATCGAACTTCGATAGCTGCAAACGGGCAGTTGTCCTTGCAGGTGCCGCACTTGATACATTTTGCAGTATCGATGGTATACGGTGATTTCTTTTCACCGGAAATAGCGCTTACCGGACAGTTGCGGGCACATTTTCCACAGCCCTTACATTTATCGGGATCAATCACGAAATTCTGCATTGCCTTGCAGACATGCGCGCGACATTTATGTTCCTGAATATGCTCCAGATATTCTTCCCGGAAATTTTTGATCGTACTTAATACAGGAAGCGGAGCGCTCTTTCCGAGACCGCAAAGGGAACGTTCTTTGACAAATACCGCTGTCTCTTCCAGTTTTTCCAGATCCTCCATCGTACCTTTTCCGGCAACGATCTTTTCGAGAATCTCCAGCATTCTCTTGGTTCCGATACGGCAGGGACCACATTTTCCGCAGGATTCCCGCTGGGTAAAGCCCATGAAGAAACGGGCAACCTCTACCATACAGGTATTTTCATCCATAACAACGAGACCACCGGAGCCAACGATGGCGCCATATTTTTTCACAGAATCGAAATCCAGCGGCACATCCAGATGCTCTTCTGTCAGACATCCTCCGGACGGACCACCGATCTGTACAGCCTTGAATTTCGCGCCATTTTTCAGACCGCCGCCGATATCGAAAATAATCTCCCGGAGAGTGGTTCCCATGGGAACCTCGATCAGACCGGTATTCTGAATGGAACCGGTCAGGGAGAAGGTCTTGCATCCGGGGCTGTTTTCTGTACCGATGGAACGGAACCAGTTAGCTCCTTCAAGAACGATTTTCGGTACGTTGGCGTATGTTTCTACATTATTTAATACGGTGGGTTTTGCCCACAGACCCTGCTCCACTGTTCTGGGCGGTTTTACTCGCGGCATACCGCGGTTGCCCTCGATGGAGGCTGTAAGTGCGGAGCCCTCACCGCAGACAAAAGCACCGGCACCACGGTTAATGTGCATATGGAAGTTAAAACCGGTACCAAGGATATCATCACCCAGAAGTCCTCTGCTCTCCAGCTCTGCAATGGCACTGCGCAGACGTTTTACGGAATTGGGATACTCTGCACGAACGTAAATATAGCCATGCTGCGCCTTAACGGCATAGGCGGCGATCATCATACCTTCGATCAGACGGAAGGGATCACCTTCCATAACAGAACCATCCATAAAGGCACCCGGATCGCCTTCGTCACCATTACATACCACATAACGTGTGGTCTCTTTCTGCGCGGCAACCTGTTTCCATTTGCGTCCTGCCGGGAAACCACCACCGCCGCGGCCGCGAAGACCGGACTTGTCGATTTCGTCGATGATCTGATCCGGTGTCATCTCTGTCATAGCCTTTTCCAGTGCAGAAAATCCGCCGCTGGCCAGGTATTCGTCCAAAGAGCCGGCATCAAACTTACCGCAGTTTTCAAGAACGATTCTGGTCTGTTTGGCGATAAAGGGGATCTCCTCAGGTGCTTTGTAAGAGGTTCCATTCTGGCTGTACAGAAGACGTTCAACTACACCGTCTCCCAGCACACTGGTGGTAAATATCTCTTCACAGTCATCCAGTTGTACTTTTGTGTACTGAATAACATTTTTTCCCTTCTGAATACGAACCAGGGGACCCAGCTCACAGATACCCTGACATCCTGTCTTTTTGATGCCCAGATTGGTATCATGATCATGTCCGCCACAGGAAGAAAAATCCAGAACCACGCCAGGTGCATCCTTCGTTATCTCCAGAAATCTGTTGTAAATTTTCTCTGAACCGGTGGCAATACAGCCTGTGCCGGAACATACAAGGATTCGGCAGTCATAAGCTTCCAGCTGCTTTTTTGCTGTTTCACGGGTGGCATTTAATGCATCTATTGTCTGGATCATTCCTTCTCACCTCCTCTAAGCTCATCGATCAGAGCCTCTGCTGCTTCCGGTGTCATTCTGGGATGAACTTCTTCATTGACCATCATAGTTGGTGCCAGACCACAGGCGCCCAGACAGGATACTGTTTCCACGGTAAACATCATGTCATCTGTGGTATGCTTCTCGGGACTTAAGCCCAGCTTCTTATACAGAGCTTCCAGCACCGGCATGGACTTCTTTACATGACAGGCTGTTCCATCGCATACCTTGATCACATATTTACCCTTGGCCTCAAAAGAAAAATTCTCATAAAATGTTGCAACAGAATAGGCTTTTGCTTTAGTTACCCCGATCTTCCCAGCCACATAGGTCAGCAGCTCTGCAGGCAGATAACGGTATTCCGCCTGAATATCCTGCATGATGGGAATCAATGAGGCTGGATTCGGACCATATGTACTGATGATCTCATCCGCCTTGTCGTAGTAAGACTGTTCAAGCATAAGATTTGTGCCTCCTTACAGTATTTGTGAAAAAATAGCCCGATTTAACGTTTTGGGAAATTTGAACATACTTTTCCCCAAAAGCTTTAATATATCTATTATATTTTTCCGTGGGCCACATGTAAACCCAGCAAGATTTATAATATTTTCCAACAATCTTCCGACATATTGTACAAATATTTTTGGCAATTTACACAACAATCACTTTTTACTCTACTTAAACAAATCATTTTCACCAATTTTGTTAAAAATATCTCTGACAAAACTGTACTCATTGTAGGAATTCGCGTTTGTCATATACTCTTTTGCTGCGCTGCTTTCATATACCGCATATCCTGTTTTATCGAGTAATCCGAAGATTGAGCCTTTTCCCTGTGTTATCTCTTTTACCATACCATCTGCCAATTCACGGCTGTATACAGCAATCAGTGGCTCATTTCTGTCTCCGTGTTTCAAAATAGTCGCTTTTGCCTCACTTTTCTCACTGACTTCTATCAGGCGTTCCAATTCTGTCACCGGGATCAGCGGAATATCCACCCCAAGCACCAGACATTTTTCCTGTTTTGCCCTTCTAAGACAGCTTTCCAGACCTCCCAGCGGCCCTTTTTCCGGAATACGATCCGGTGTCACCGGAATCGGGCACCGTTTTCCACGATAGCCGGATACCTGGATATCCTGAATACCCAGTCTTCTCCCTTTTTCGATCTGCAGTTCAAGAAATGTTTTATTACCGAGGCAAAGATCTGCCTTATCTCTACCCATGCGGCTGCTTTTCCCCCCGGCCAGCACGATCATTGAATAATTTTCACCGTTCATTTTTCAGTGTTTCCCTCTCCCTATAACATATCTTTCATATATATTTATTGCAGTAAGTAAATAATTATCCGTTTTCTATCTCATCTTTCTTCGCTTTTATTTTCGACTTTTTTATGCTATCGCAATATCAAACATTATTCAACCTGCTGTTGAAAAAATTCGTTGTCCATTATATTATTGATTTAGACCAAAATCAGGAGGATCACCTATGGAGATTCAGAATCATTTTTCATCTTTTCCACTGACCTGTTCTCTGCAACATACGTTTATCGGACGACAGGGAGAACGTTTCGAGAAATCAGAACCGGTGCTATGTGAGCACAGTATGCACGTAATTGTGAATAACACGCTGGAAATGGACTTTGTCTGTCTCCCCCAGTTTCTTCCGGAGCTGATTCTGGGTCATCTGGTAACAGAAGGCTATATCCATCGGGCTGACGAAGTAAAATCTCTGTACATATCCTCTGACGGATCCAGCGCCGCCGTTACGCTAAAGGA